>WFNR01000139.1 GCA_015488485.1 Cyclobacteriaceae bacterium
GCCCTACCGTCAGGGTTTTGGCCACCGGCTGGTAGCCCAGGTACTGAAATACCAGTTCCCAGGTGCCGGCAGCCAACTGCAAACTGAAAAAGCCCTGTTCGTTGGTAGTGGTTCCGGTTTGCAATTGTGTTACATAAATAGTGGCAAAGGGCAGCGGCTGGCCCTGCTCGTCCAATACCCGGCCACTGACCTGCACCTGAGCAAAACCGATATTACTCAGACATAACAATGCGATAAAAAATGTGTAACGAAGCAATATGATCTGGTTTTAAGGTTATGAGGAATAAGGACAACTTTTTTCCTTAACGACCCCTTCGCCCTAATGTTACAGATACAGCTTCCGGTTGCGGATAATCTCGCGTACCGCATCGGGCACCAGATATTTGATTGATTTCTCCGCCTTAATCAGCTTGCGGATAAAGGTGGCCGAAATGGCCAGTACAGGCGCCTCCACCCATTGCACATTGGGGTGATCGGCCAGCGGGGCAGGGCGGCTGTCGCTACCGGGGCGCGGATAAACGTAGAGACCGTAGTTATCGATGATAACCTGGTGGTTTTTCCAGCGCGGAAAACTATGCAGATTGTCTTCACCTATTATCAGGGCAAACTCATGCTGCGGGTATTTGTCACTCAGATAAGCCAGCGTATCCACCGTATAGCTGGGGCGCGGCATATTAAACTCAATATCGGTTACGCGCAGGTGATAGCTGCCTTCGATGGCCGCCTGCACCATATCGTAGCGGTCGAACTCATGGGCCAGGCTTTTGGAGGGCTTGAGCGGATTTTGCGGTGACACCACAAACCATACCTGCTGCAAATCGGTGGTCTCGGCCATAATGTTGGCGATAATCAGGTGGCCGATATGCACCGGGTTGAATGAGCCGAAGAACAGACCTACTTTCACGTTTTTTATTTATTTAAAAACTCCCGCACCAGCTTCTCGGCTTCCTGCAAAGCTTTTTGCAAATCATCATTCACGATGGTTGCATCAAAGCGGTCTTCAAACTGCAATTCAAACTGCGCCTTGTACAGGCGCTCCGAGAGGCTTTCTTCATCTTCGGTACCACGGGCGCGCAATCGCTCGGCCAGTACCTCCAGCGAGGGCACCTTTACAAACACGGCCAGGGCCTTTTCTTTAAAATAATTCTTCAGGTTTACCCCACCCTTGACATCCACATCAAAAATCACCGCCTTGCCAGCCTGCCAGATACGCGCAATCTCCGACTTGAGCGTACCGTAATAATTGCCGGGGTACACTTCTTCCCATTCTATAAACTCCCCGTTGTCAATTTTCTGTTTAAATTCATCCACACTCAAAAAGTAATAATCCTTGCCGTCCTGCTCGGTTCGGCCACGCTTGTCGCGCGTGCAGGCCGAAATGGAGAACTCCAAACCGGGAATAACTTTGAGCAGATGCCGGACGATGGTGGTCTTGCCCGAGCCGGAGGGAGCCGAAAAAATAACAGCTTTGCCGCTATAACTCATCAGGCCAGGTTTATTTTGTTGCGGATTTCATTTACCACCTCGTGGGGTATCTTGGCCTTGCGGTTCTTTTTCTTTACCGCCTCCCGTATTGCTTTCTCAATATCATAGTTATCATAGCACTGGTAGCATTTATCTATATGGTTGAGCACATAGGCATTATCTTCCGGAGTGGACTCCTCGTCCAGCATCAGGCGTACCAGTTCCAGACAACGCTGTTCTTCAGGGCATCTCTTCTTTTTGGAGCCAAAAGTGCGCCCCAGCCATCTAATAAACTTCCCCATAGCAAAAATTATTTATATCCCATTTTAGCAGCATAGTCCGCCAGTTTTTCCTTCAGCATAGTACGGGCACGGTGCAGGCGCGAGCGCACCGTACCTATAGGTATCTCCAGAATCTCTGCCATCTCTTCATATTTAAAACCCTCCAGATCGCACAAGATGATAACCGTACGAAAATCCACCCCCAGCGAATCCAGCGCATTGGTAATCTCATCACCCAGCTTACCACGTATCATATCGGGGCGCAGGTTATACACGGCCTCTTGTGTGCCTTCCTGCATATATTCCACATCGGCATAGTCAACCATACCCGGTTGTTTACTCTTTTTACGGTAATCGTTGATAAACCCGTTCTTCATTATTCTGAACAACCAGGCTTTGGCATTGGTTCCGTCTTTGTAAGAATCGATAAAACGGTAAGCCTTCAGGCAGGTCTCCTGCAGCAGGTCTTTGGCATCATCGGCATTAAGGGTTAGCTTGAGGGCAAAATTGTACAACGCTTCAAGATGAGGCAAAAATTCCCGCTCAAACAAAGCGGCTTTCTTGTCTTCTGCTCCCGATGCCAAGGTGGATTTACTCATCGCTTCAAAGTTATCAAAAAATGCGGCAAGACGTTGCCGGTATGCCATCAATATACTGACTTTAATATCTGCTAACTATGTTTTATAAGATACTTTTTTTACCAAAAATTGTACTCTATTAACTTTTGATATTTAATTTCCAAAGTAAATCTCCATGGAAATATATCTTTCTAAGTTTTTCTTAAGATTTTTTGTTTAAATTATCAGAGTTTTTCATAGATTTGAAATTGTACATTATTTACAACTTTCTATTAGTTAGTGTTATTTCAAAAAAATCTAAGAGAACACTTTTTATGGCTGAAAAAAGAAAAAAACAGGAACAAATCTGGATGGGGCATTACAATGATTTGCTCGAATTCAGAAAGAGGACGGGAAAGCCTCACCCCGGGCCTCACGACAACGAGGACAAATTGTATCACTGGTGTAAAAATCAGAGGCGTTTTTACAAGCTGGGCAAGATGCCGGAGCACCGCGTGAAGTTGATGGACAAAATCAACTTCAAATGGGTGAACCGCAACACCACATTCGAAGACCGGCTCAAGCAGTTGGTTGAGTTTGCCAAGGAGCATGGCACCACGCATGTAAGCCAGGTGGCCTACCCGAAAGATTCGGAAAACCACAAGTTGTCGCGCTGGGTAAACGAGATGCGCAGACTCTATGCCGAAAACCGCCTGTCGATCGAGCGTATCAATGCGCTGAACAAGATCGGTTTTATCTGGAACATGGAGGATGAGCGCTTCTCACGCAACCTGAAAAAGCTCAAAGCTTTTTACAAGCGCCACGGCCACTGGGATGTACCGCAGGCCGGCCGCACCAAGAAGCTGGGCGAGTGGGTAGCACAGATACGCTGCCGCGGGCTTACCAAGCCGCACTACGTAAAAGCCTTGAACGATATAGGCTTTGTGTGGGAAGGCAAGAAAAAACGTCTGCGCAAGGCCAAGGAGGCCATGAAGCAGATCGATATGGTGAATAAGCTCAAAAAATCGCGCAAAGGCAAAACCGCCAAGAGCAAGAGCTAAGCACCTCTTACCTTATCGAGCAACCGATCCAGGGTTTCTTTCTCTGTCGGAGACAGATCCTTGAAGGTTTCTTGCATAAATTTTTCCAGAGGCTTGTCGATATTTTTTAGTAGCGACAAGCCTTTTTTGTTGATGGTGACATCCACCTTGCGCTTGTCGGCCGGGGTAATGCTTCTGTTTACCAGCCCTTTTTTTACCAGCCTGTCCACAATGCGCGAAGCATCCGACATTTTGTCGAGCATGCGTTCGCGTATCTGATAAACGGTATAAGCCTTGGGGTGCACCCCGCGTAGGATACGCAGCACATTATACTGCTGGGCAGTAATACCGTAAGGGTCAAAAAATTCCTTTCGTTTTTGCTTGATATAATAAAAGGTATAAATCAAATTGAGCAGCACTTTTTGGTCTTCGCTTGTAAAGGTGCTCTGTTTAATAGCATTTTCGAGTTTCATAGCACAAAAATCAGTTTTTATAAAAACTTAATTATCAATAAATTATAAATACTCATCATCGTTTTTCGGGCCAAATTTATACAATGTCGTTCGAACAATTTATGACAAAGGTCAATTAGCCACGCCCTGCAAGCAAATCACACCTCTTTGAGCAACTTCACGGCCTGCTTGTGGGCCGGATGCTTGCGTTTGGTTAGTTTCTTTACCTGGCGCAAATAGCCACGGGCATCTTTTTTTCGCTCTTCTTTTATCGCTATACGCCCCAGGTTCAGCAATGAATACACACAATAGCCGGTTTTCAGGGCGTCCTTTTGCCGGGCAAAATCCACTGCCCGCTCATAATAATAAGTAGCCGAATCATACTGGCTGCGATACTGATAGGCCTGCCCCAGAAAAAAAGCGGCATAGCGGCCTGAGGTAGCTTCGTAGCCGGTCATCCCCGAGTCAATACGCACCAATATCTGCTTGGCCACCGGCTCCATTTTGGCATAGTTGTGCAATGAATACAGATAGCGTGCATAATAGCGATGAAAATAAGCATTGTTGGGGTAATGCTTGTACAGGTATTCGGCAATCATCAACGCTTCGCGGTAGTTGTAGTTGTCATCAGCCAGAATCTGCATCAGAAAAACCTGTGCTTCTATACGGGTATAAAAAGCGTTATAGGCTACTTCGCGTAGTTGTTTCAGTCCCAGCTCTTTGTCACCATCCGGAAAAAACGCCAGAATAGGCTTAAGGATAGGGTAGTTTTCTGGTATCCATACGGAGAAATAGTTGTACAGTGCATCGCCAAACAGCAACTCGGGACTAAGGTAAGAGTAGCCCTTACTTATTTCCAGGTACTTAAGGGCTTTGCGGCCGGCCGAAGCGGCCTTGCCCCACTCGCCCCGCTCGGAGTACAGGCGCCCTTTAAAGCCATACGAGGCCGCCAGAAAAAAAGCCCCCTCGATACGTCTTTCGGGTATATCCAGCATGCGCTCAGCCAGCACAATGGCCGAATCCATGTAATAAAGAAAACGTTTGTCATAAGTCTTAACCTCGGTGTCGGGCATAATCTTCCACCATTCGTTGAGCCCCAGTAAAAAATAGGCCAGCGGGTGGCCGGGGTGCAACTGACGCAACCAATTGTACTGCTTGCGCGCCTCTTCGAAATCGAAATTATACATGGCGTTCATAGCCTCGGTGGCCTCAAGTTGCACGGTGAGGTCGGCTATCAGCAAGATGGTGGTATCGGCCTGCTGGGCCCGACCAGGCAATGCCTTTGCCATAATGAATAAAAAGAGTAACACCTCTTTGCGCATAATGGCCAAAGTTATCCAATCTTGCATTAAGTGTTTCTTATCATGGTGATAAGTTAATGTTCATGCTGGCGCTGGGGTTCGTATGATGCCTTTGCCGGCTTAATATCGTTTGTACGCCCCACCTGAACATCCCGCAAATCAGGCTGCCCGGCCTCAATCCAGGCTGTGTACCACAAGTCGGCTACCAGTTTTATAGCCGCCCGCATCTGCCCCTCCACCACCGGATAGGCATCGTGGTAGGTACGGGCAAACTTTTTGCTATAGACACGCACCGCCCTGCGTCCCTTGTCTTCATAGGCATATTTGCCGGACTGACCCATCTGCCTGGTAAGGGCGGCCTCCACCAGCAATACCGAATCGACCAGGGCATGCGCCTGCCGTACCGCTGCCCAGATGCGCTCCTGCGGGTGCTTTACGTAGGCGGCCCGCCCTACCACAAAATCATATTCATCGCTAAACAATTGCGGCAGGCGTGTTTCCCAAAAGGCATGGATGCCCTCCTGGCCGCTCAACTGGCCGTTGTAATTGGCCGTAGTATGCAGCGGCACATGCGCATCGGCCACATAGTGCGACAGGTCAGCCGCCAGGCGCAGAATGCGCGCGCCATCGCGCCCGGCTAAGGCCTTGATCAACTTCTTGTAGGTAAAATAAGCATACCACGGCACGATACCGTGCGCCTGCAGGGTGTCTTCGCCATAGCAGGCTACCGCTGCCGGCCAGTACAGGGGCAGGCTGTCAGGCTCGGCATAGTCGTCAAGGTCTATGTAGTGGCGCGGCCCTTCTTCGGCCACCACATAGCGCCTGCTGTCGGGCGCCACCGACAATTCGGTCAACTGCTGGTGATAGCGCTTAAAAAAAGACAGCGGAGGCTCGGGTAAAGCATAAATAGCCATGCGGGTGATTTTCTTATGACCATAAAAACCCCATACAGGCGGGCCCGGCTGTGCGGCAGTCAGCATAAGGAATGCCAGGCAGGCCCCTACCAACCGGCTTATCTGCAATAAAAATCTCCTTTTTGACATCTGCGAGATAAAAATACCCGAAAAATATTTTAAAAACCCTTTTTGCTATTCACAATACTTCCGGCTATATTTGCACTCTCAAAATTTTAAGACCAGGAAGAAGATAACATTATGGCACATCATAAGTCGGCATTAAAACGCATCAGGTCGAACCATGCCAAGTACCTGCGTAACAGGTATCAGGCCAAGTCAACCCGTACTTTTATCAAAAAGCTACGGCAGACTACCGACAAGGCCGAAGCTCAGGAGTTGTTCAAGAAGGTAAGCAGCATGCTCGACCGGCTAGCCAAGAAAAACATTATTCACAAAAACAAAGCGGCCAACAACAAATCAAAGTTGGCTAAATATGTAAATTCTTTGTAATTTAGCGCATAACATTTAGTGAAACATTTGTTTTATGCCGGCAGTTGCCGGCATTTTTTGTTTCTGTTTCTCAGACCTCTCCCTTTCCGGGAATAATCTTATCTTTAACCCGGTTTAATTATAACAGGTTCATATGAAGAGACTATGTAATCTTGTTAACAACAGATTATCAGCTATTTATAAATAGGGTTAATCCCGAAAATGCCAAAATTTACCTACTTCATTTTTGGGTATTATTACATCGACAGTCTTTTTATAAAAGAGGAAAGGAATCATTGAATGTATGAATTTTGGCGTTCTTCGGCCTGAAAGGCGGAAAATTTTCCGGGTTAACTGCCCAATTACTTCGTAAAATTTATGCCTGGTCGTAAACTTAACATCAAACAATGGGCGGCCGCAGACCGGCCGCGGGAAAAGCTGCTCGAGAAAGGCAAGAGCGCTCTAAGCGATGCCGAACTGCTGGGTATCCTGATCGGCTCCGGCACCCGCGAATATACGGCTGTTGATCTGGCCCGCATGATCCTCGAGCGCTACAACAACGACCTCAACGAAGTAGCCCGCCTGAGCGTAGCCGAGCTTATGCATTTCAAGGGCATTGGCCAGGCACGGGCTATCAACATCGTGGCGGCCCTGGAGCTGGGGCGCAGACGCAAGCCGGCCATTGCCAACGACAACCGCATCAGCTCCTCAGCCGATGTCTACCAGCTTATGGCACCCCTGCTTACCGATCTGCAGCACGAGGAATTCTGGGTGCTGCTGCTCAATCGCGCCAACAAGGTGATCAAGCGCCAACCCATTAGCCAGGGCGGGGTAGCCGGCACAGTGGTTGACCCGAAGATTGTGTTTAATATGGCACTGCAGCACCTGGCCAGCCAGGTCATTCTTGTCCACAACCACCCATCGGGCAACCTCAGGCCCAGCGCAGCCGATAAAAAACTTACCCATCAGATGGTGGCTGCCGGCAAGTTGCTGGAAATCGCAGTGCTGGATCATATCATCTTTACCAATAACGGCTATTTTAGTTTTGCCGATGAAAACCTGTTGTCATCATGAGTAAGGTGGTTTATATAATTCTTTTGGTGCTGGGGGTTGCCGGTGGCTATTTCCTGTACCATCACTATCATCAAAACGACTATGTGGCGGCTATTGAAGCCCACCGCAACCAGAAAGACATCTGGCTGGCCAACGATGAGGCCTCACCTTTTGTCAAAACCAACACCCCTTTCAAACGCCTGCGCTATTATCCGGTAGATCCGGCCTATCGCATCAGGGCGCACTTCGAGCCACCTACTCAACGCGACAGCATCACGCTCACCACCAGCACCGGTGAGCCGCAGACCTACCTGATAGCCGGCAGCGCCCATTTCCGGCTGCAGGGGCAGAACTGCTCCCTGCTGGTATTGTATGTGGGGCCGGGCGAAAACCTGTTCGTCCCTTTTATGGATGCCACCAGCGGCAAAACCACCTATGGTGCCGGCCGCTACCTGGAAGCACCCAGGCCTGATAGTGATGAGATCATCCTTGATTTCAACCTGGCCTACAATCCCTATTGCGCCTATGTAGATGCCTACACCTGTCCCTTTCCACCGCGGCAAAATATTTTACCGGTAGCGATAGAAGCAGGTGAAAAAAACTACCACTAATCCCGGTCAGGTGCTCCGGCAAATAGGCTTTTATGTTTACTTTTGCTGTCTTTGAAACAGGGATATCCGATAGATGAAAATATCATTCAATTGGCTTAAACAATACATCAACCTGCCCGAATCGCCTGCCGAAGTAAGTGAGGTGCTCACCGCTACAGGGCTGGAGGTAGAAGGTCTGGAAAAAGTCGAGACCATCAAGGGCGGCCTGCAAGGACTGGTTATCGGCAAGGTGCTTACCTGCGAACAGCACCCCAATGCCGATAAACTCAAGGTTACTACCGTAGATGTAGGGGCGGAAGAGCCGGCCCCAATCGTATGCGGAGCACCCAACGTGGCCGCTGGGCAAACCGTAGTGGTAGCGCTGCCGGGCACCACCCTGTACCCTACCGGAGGTGAGCCTTTCAAGATAAAGAAAGCGAAGATAAGAGGCGAAGTATCGCAAGGCATGATCTGTGCCGAAGATGAGATAGGCCTGGGCAGCAGCCACGAGGGCATCATTGTGCTGGAGGAAGAGGTAGCCCCGGGTACCCCGGCTGCCGAATATTTTAAGCCCGAAACCGACTATGTAATCGAAATAGGCCTGACACCCAACCGGGCCGATGCCACCTCGCATATTGGCGTGGCCCGCGACCTGAAGGCCATCTACCACCGGCCGGTGCAGTGGCCCGATGTAGATGATTTCGCCCCCGACAACCACGACCTGCCTATTGCCGTGGAAGTGAAGAACCACCGGGCCTGCCCGCGTTACTCGGGGCTCACCATCAGCGGCATCACCGTCAGGGAGTCGCCCGCCTGGCTGCAAAAGCGGCTGCTGGCCATTGGCCACAACCCCATCAACAACGTGGTGGATGTAACCAACTTTGTGCTGCACGAAATGGGCCAGCCGTTGCATGCCTTCGATGCCGCCAAAATCACCGGCCGCAAGGTGGTGGTGCAAACACTCGAGCCGGGCACTCCCTTTGTAACCCTCGATGAGCAGGAGCGCAAGCTGACGGACCGCGACCTGATGATTTGCAATGCCGAAGAGGGCATGTGCATAGCAGGCGTACTTGGTGGCTTGCACTCGGGGGTTAGCGTGGAGACCACGACCATCTTTCTGGAGTCAGCCTACTTTGCGCCCGAATACATCCGGCAGACAGCCCAGCAACACCAGATCAAAACCGATGCCTCCTTCCGCTTCGAGCGCGGCACCGACCCCAACATAACCGTCTATGCCCTAAAACGGGCCGCCTTGCTCATCAAAGAGGTAGCCGGAGGCAGCATCTCTTCCGATATAGTAGATGTGTACCCCGAGCCTATTGAAGACTTCCGGGTGCCGGTAAAAAAGCAACACATCACCCGCCTGATCGGCAAGGAGTTGCCTGATAAGGAGATTAAACAAATTCTTACCGACCTGGATATCGAGATTACTGATGAAACCGAACAGGGTTTTACGGCTATCGTACCGCCCTACCGGGTAGATGTACAGCGTGAAGCCGATGTAATTGAGGAGATACTGCGTATTCACGGCTTTGATAATGTGGAGCTACCGGCCCATCTGGGCGCCACCTACCTGGCCGAGCACCCGCCCCTCGACCGCAACCGGCAGCAGCAGAAAATAGCCGCCTACCTGGCCGCCAACGGCTGCTATGAGATTATGACCAACTCGCTGACCAGGCCGGCTTACAGCGAGATGACACCCGCCCTCGATGCCGGGCAAAATGTAGAGATACTCAATAAACTGAGCGAAGACCTGGGCGTGTTGCGCCAGAGCTTGCTGTTTACCGGCCTGGAAGTGGTGACCTACAACATCAACCGCAGGCAAAAAGACCTGAAACTGTTCGAGTTCGGCAAGGTGTATCGCAAAAGTGGGCGGGAATATGAGGAAACACCGCGCCTGGGCCTGTGGCTTACCGGCCGGGCCATGCCCGAAAACTGGGCCGTACCGGCCAAACCGGTGGATTTCACCCATTTGTCAGGATTGGTAAATGGCGTGCTTGCCAAAATGAATATCGGCCATACTACTTCAGTGCCCACCACCAACCCTTTGTTTCAGTACGGCCTTACCATCAGCCATCACGACCAGGTTTTGGTTGAGTTGGGGCTGGTAAATAAAGCGATAACCAAAAAAATGGCGCTCAAGCAGGAAGTTTTTTATGCAGATTTCGCCTGGGACTTGCTTTTAAGCCGAACAAGTGATATTATCGTAATTGATCCGCCTTCGCGGTATCCGGAGGTCAGAAGAGACCTCTCGCTGGTCATTGACAAAAGCGTTCAGTTCAGGGATGTAATGGCAGTAATTGAGAAAACCGAACGCCAGTTGATCAAGAAAGTTGATGTGTTTGACGTGTACGAAGGAGAAAACCTGGGCGATGACAGCAAAAAGGCCTATGCCCTGAAGTTTATCCTGGAAGACAAGAACAAAACACTGACCGATAAAATAATTGATAAAACCATGAACCGCCTCATGCAGGCCTTTGAGACGGAACTGGGAGCCTTGATAAGAAAGTAAAAAATGATGCTCGAAAAAATTAACTCCGAATTACTGTCGCTGGAAAGAAAAATAACCCTGTTAATCAATGAGTTAAAAAGCCTCAAGTTGCAAAATGAGCAGCTAAAACAGCAAAACAGCGCCCTCGAAGAGCAACTAAAATTGAAAGACGAGCAGATTCAAAGCTTTCAAAATCAAATAAAAATCAGTAAAATTGCAGGTAGTGTTGGAGCAGACAGAAGAGATGCTTCGGAACTGAAAAAGAAGATTGATGAATATGTAAATGAGATTGATCGTTGTATCGCTCATTTAAGCAGATAAACCTGCCACAAGAGGTAAGATTGGATGGATAAGCTTTCGATAAAGATAAAAATCGCTGACCGGGAATACCCCATGAAAGTGGACCCCAGAGACGAGGAAAATATCAGGAAAGCTGGCAAAATAATAAATGAAAGACTGCGGTCTTACCGCGAGCGTTTTGGTATTGACGACAAGCAGGACCTGCTGGCCATGGTAGCCTTTGACAGCACCGTGGATAAACTGAAAATAGAAGGACAAACCCACGAAGTGGACGATACCATAGAACATAAGCTGCAAAAGCTCAACCAGATTATCTCCGAAGTCCTCTAATTACCATCATCTTCTTACCGGTTCCGGCCCTCCATTCTGTACTGCTGTATGGTTAACCTAAACAGTAGTAGTGATGAGTGAGTTATTGATATATACCCTTGCCACCGGTGTAGTAGCGCTGGTGCTCGGCCTGATACTGGGCCGCATAATTTTTGCCAAAGCCCATAAGGCCGAAGAGGAAAAAGCCAAAGAAAGTGCCGCCCTGATAATGAAAGAGGCGGAAGTAAAGGCCGAAGAGATTAAGAAGACCAAAATCCTGGAAGCCAAAGAAAAGTTTCTGAAGCTCAAGGCCGAATTTGAAGAAGAAGCCACCCGCAAAAAAAACCAGATACAGGCCAATGAGAACAAACTCAAGCAGCGAGAGCAAAACCTGTCGCGCGAGTTTGAGAAAATCAAGCGCAAAGAGAGCGAAGTGGATCAGCTAAAAGAAAAACTGAGTGTACAACTCGATAACCTGAACCGCAAGAAGCAGGAGATAGAGAAGTTTAACGAGCAGAAGGTGGCCATCCTGGAGAAAATCTCTAACCTGACGGCCGAAGAGGCCAAAGAGCAATTGATCGAAACACTGACCAATGAGGCGCGCACCAAGGCCTCGGCACAGATCAAAGACATTGTGGAGGAAGCTCGCCTGACGGCCACCAAGCAGGCCAAGAAAATAGTGATCGAGACCATCCAGCGCACCGCTACCGAGCATGCTATCGAAAACTGCGTGTCGATCTTCAACCTGGAGTCGGATGAGATCAAGGGCAAGATCATCGGCCGGGAAGGGCGCAACATCCGCGCCTTGGAGGCAGCTACCGGCATCGAGATTATTGTAGATGACACCCCCGAGGCTATTATCATTTCCGGCTTCGACCCGGTGCGCAGGGAGATTGCCCGCCTGTCGTTGCACCGCCTGGTAAAAGACGGCCGCATACACCCGGCACGTATTGAAGAGATCGTAGCCAAAACCCGCAGGAATATCGAAGAAGAAATCATCGAGATTGGCGAGCGCACCGCCATCGACCTGGGCATTCACGGCCTGCATCCCGAGCTGGTGAAGATGGTGGGCCGCATGCGCTTCCGCTCCTCATACGGTCAGAACCTGCTGCAGCACTCGCGCGAGGTGGCCAACCTGTGCGCCATTATGGCGGCTGAGCTCGGCCTCAACCCCAAGCAAGCCAAGCGGGCCGGCCTGTTGCACGATATCGGTAAGGTGTGGCACGAAGAATCGGACCAGCCGCACGCCATTCTGGGTATGGAGCTGGCCCAGAAGTACAAGGAGCACCCCAATGTGTGCAACGCCATTGGCGCCCACCACGATGAGATAGAAATGACCACCCTCATTGCCCCCATCGTGCAGGCCTGCGATGCCATATCGGGCGCCCGCCCCGGGGCCAGACGCGAAGTGATGGAGGCCTACATCAAGCGCCTCAAGGAGCTGGAGAACCTGGCTATGGAATTTGAAGGGGTGGACAAATGCTATGCCATCCAGGCCGGCCGCGAGCTACGGGTAATCGTAGATGCCGAATCGGTGAGCGATGAAAAAGCCGGCCAGTTGTCGTTCGATATTTCGCAGAAAATAGAAAACGACATGCAATACCCCGGCCAGATTAAAGTAACCGTGATTCGCGAAATGCGGGCGGTAAACTATGCCAAGTAGCACGCTACAGCTTGTAGCAAAGAACAAAGGCGGGTTTGCATAAGCCCGCCTTTGTTCTTCTACCAGATTGCTTTTTTATCAAATTTGCCGGAATACCAGGGTACCGCCACCGTGATGGATATTGCAGAATGGCTTTCACCGCATTTCAGATTTAAGATTATCAGGGTTTTGTCTGTTGTCAAAAAGGGTCACGATGAAAACGGTGCTTTTTGTAAACGTATAATAAATGGTCGTCTGCTTTGAAATCACATATCTACGAAGTCCTTTTACTTTGTCGGATTCAGGGTGACTTGCCGGGAACCGGGAAAGATGCTCCAAGGCATTATCCAGTTTGCGAATAAACTCATCCCTGATTTTCTCTGACCATTCTGATTCCAGGTAGGCAATTATATTTTCAAGTCTGTCGGCTGCTTTCCTGGATAGCTTTACTTTGCGGACCATTATCTGAATCTATCTATGAATTCCTGATAATCAATAATATTTCCGCTTTCTATATCATTCATTCCGGCCAAAATTTCATCTTTTTGTTCTTGCGTAAGGGTTTCCCAGAAGTCAGACTTATCGACTTTTTTGAGAAGTCCTTTTATCGATTTCAAAATACCCGGATTATCAGTTTCCAGGATCAGTTTCACTATTTCCAGTTTTTCAGCTTGCAGGTTCATTTCATACTTCTTTTCTACAAATTTAACTTTTTTGCCAATATACGTATCCCGGGTGATGCTTTATGCTTTATATCCTGGCTCATGTTCCAGGGTTTTCCTGGGTGTATAAAATACCTAAAAAGTCCACCCCAGAGCAAATAAGAAATCTCCCAATAATTCGACAGGCACAACATCTTCACA
>WFNR01000140.1 GCA_015488485.1 Cyclobacteriaceae bacterium
ACCCGCATCCGCAACTATGCGGCCTATGCCCTGCGCTTTCGCCAGCCGGATTACCCCTTGCTTGAGCGTCAGTCGTTTGCCACCCACACCATCAGCGATCTGCAAAAGATGCAGGGCTTTTTGAGTGAAATAGAAGAAATAAAACAGCAGGTAGGGGTGGCTACCCGCGAGGTAACAGGCTATGAGGTAGAGCTTGAAGACTGTTTGAAAATCCTCGACCGGGCCGAGCACATCAAGCAGTTTATCAGGCTGATACGCAACAAGCAGGTGTACAAGATGTTTACCGCCCTGATGCAGGTGCCCACCAAAGAGGAGGATTTGCTGTGGCTGGCCGATCATGAGCGGATTATGATGGAGTCGTTTGCCGGTGAAGGCATTGAGGCCTCGCTGCCATCCGGCCAGCTCGGTGAGTTTCAGAAGACCCTGCAAAAAGCGATTGAAGCGCGTAGAAATTTCTTCAAATTTCTCTATTGGCGGCTCTTTGCCAAAGAGCGTAAATGGGTGCGCGAAGTGCTGCGTCACAACAATCTGGGCCCGGGGCGTAAGGACTTTAAGAGGCTGATAACCCGCATTGACAACCGCCTGAACCTGGAGCATAACCTGACCGTGCTCAATGAAAAAGGCTGGCTGCCACCCTATGCCGGCAAGTTGCAGAAAGGCGCCCTGCAAAACTGGCTGCACGCCCTGAAGCAGGCTTTTCGTGCCAAGCTCATTTTCTTGTCGTTGCGCAATTTTACCGAGTACTTCAATGTACAGCAGCTTACTGCCAACGAGCTGATAGACAAATTGGATGCGCTATTCAGAAGGGTGATTCACATACCCGAATACTGGGATCGATGGAAGGCTTACTTTACCACTGCCCAGTTGCGCAAGCTCACTACCGATGTGGCCTGGTTCGAGGAGTTTGCCAGGGTGCTGCCGCGTGATTTCGAGGCGCTGTGCGATTTTGACAAGCTGCAGCAGGAGATGCCTTCTTATGCGATAGAGGCGGCCAATAAAATAATGGATGAGGCCGATTTTTCCGACCCGGAAGAGGTGGTGGAGATTCTGGATAATTCCTTGCGCCTGCAATGGCTTGAGCATATCGAAACCAAATACCCGGTATTGCGCTCGGTGAGTTCAATGAAATTCAAACAACTGGAGAGCGAGCTGCAGGAATGCGTAAAGGAAAAACTACGCCTGAGCAAGCAGATCCTTACCTTGCGGGCGCGCGAGCAGGTGTATGAAAATGTAGAATACAACCGCTTGCAGAATATGGTTACCTACCGCGAGCTGGGCCACCAGGTAACCAAGCAGAGGCGTATCTGGCCCCTGCGCAAGCTGATTAGCCGCTTTAGCGATGAACTTTTCCAGCTTGTCCCTTGCTGGCTGGCCTCACCGGAAACGGTCTCAGCCGTGTTTCCGATGACCGAGATGTTCGACCTGGTTATCTTTGACGAAGCCTCGCAATGCTTTACCGAGAAAGGCATACCGGCCATGTACCGCGGTAAGCAACTGGTGGTAGCCGGTGATAACAAGCAGCTACGCCCTAACGACCTGTACCGTGTACGGCTCGATAAAGATGAGGACGAGCTGGCGCTGGAGGTGGATTCGCTGCTGGAGCTGGCTGCGCAATATCTGATGGATGTGCAGTTGCAGGGACACTACCGCAGCCAAAAGCCCGAGCTGATTGCGTTCAGCAACCATCATTTTTATCACGACAAGCTTAGAATGCTGCCCGACCGTACCTTGGTTAACAATCCGGAGCCGGCCATCAGCTACGTGAAGGTAGAGGGGATATGGGAGAACCAGACCAATAGAGTGGAGGCCGAGCGGGTGGTGGAGCTGGTGCAGGAACTGATGGCGCAGCAGCCCGATAAGAGCATAGGCATCGTAACCTTCAATGCCCGCCAGCAGGATATGGTGCTCGATGTGCTGGACAGCAAGGCTATGGAAGAGGGGGTAAGCTGGCCGCCATCGTTGATTGTAAAAAATATTGAGAATATCCAGGGCGATGAAAAGGACATCATCATTTTTACCACTGCCTATGCCCCTGATGCCAAAGGCCGGTTGGTGATGCAGTTTGGCAGCCTGAACCAGCCGGGTGGTGAGAATCGCCTGAATGTGGCGGTAACACGGGCGCGGGAAAAGATATTTGTGGTGAGCAGCATCTGGCCGCAGCAGCTTAAGGTGGATAAAACCAAAAACCAGGGGCCGAAGCTGCTGCGTAGCTACCTGGAGTTTGCCCGGCAGGTATCGGAGGGGGGGTACCGGCCTGTGCCACCTGCGCCTGCCAAAGACCGTGAGCAATGGTACCTCAAAACCAAGTTGGCCACCTGGTTTGCCCGGGCCGGGGGCTGTGAGGCCCGCCCCGAGCTGCCTTTTGCCGATATTACCATAGTCTGCAAGGGCCTCTACCTGGGCCTGATTGCTACCGATGACGACCTGTACTACCAAAGCCCGTCTATCAAAGACGCCCATGTTTATACTCCACTCACCCTAAGCGCCAAAAACTGGAAATACAAGGGCATGTTCAGCCGCAACTATTGGCTCGACCCCGAGGCTACCGAAGAAGAGCTGCGCATTTTTATCAGCCAGGTAGAGCAGAGTTAGCAGGGTAAACACTACTTTTTTTGCGGTCTGCATATAGTCATAGCACAACCGACACACCGGCAAGCAGCCCAAAACCGTTGTTGCTTCTGCTATCCGTATGTAGCAGGCCGGTCAGGTTTAACCTAACCGCAGCAGAGACTCGAAAAAAAAGGCCGAAAATGAAGTTGAAACCAATGCTATGAAAACTTTTTTGACCAACAGAATTGGGAGGTACGGAAAAGTCTTTGCTGCTGTAGGTGGTGAAAGGCCCGGTAGCTACTGTTTCATGAGTATAGCGGTAAAAACTACCCAAACCCAGTTCGATACCGGCAAAATTGTAATCATCCACCATTTCAAAATAGCCGTTTACTCCGGCTTCCACCACCGTTGCGCTATAGTTGGTGGCGCTCATTATCACCTGGTTGTTTATCAGAAACTGTTGTTCGCTCGTTCTGCTGGCGCTGCTGAACTTTAACACAGGCCCAAACCGAAAATGCTTCTTTTTCAAATACCGGTTATACGCTGTGGCTATGCTGAAACCACCCACATCATGGCTGCCAAAAAGAGCCACTCCGGCCTGCAGGCGCCACAGGTTGTTTCTTGCAACTGGTTTTTCATAAGGGTTTGCTGTTTGGGCTACTACCTTGATAGCAAGACCAAGCAACAGCAGTATGATAAAACCTTTATTCCTTAATTCGCTCATCATTTGTCTTTACCGGTGATGCTGAATATGCGAATGCCCAGCCTTATAAACACCTGACTACTGCGGCTTTGCAGTCTGTATGTCTTCTCATTAAATTGAAATTGCCGGTTGGCAAATGTGAGGGCGTGTTTATAATTGACATGCAAACTTAGCCACTTGATTTGCCAGCCGGCTTCAACATCGGCATACAGTATAGCTCTGGCATAGCTGTTGTCAACCGCTTTGGCCAATCTGGCGGCTTCGGGATTTAGATCACTGAAATAAGGCTCTTCGAGTGGCTGACTGAGAAAGACAAAATCTGCCCCGGGGCCGGCTTTTACGGAAAAACTGGCAGTTCTGAATACGCGCAGCAGGGCACGGTAGTTAAGGTAATTGAAATGTGTAAGCGTATTGTAGAATTCCAGCGGGGGTGCCTGGTAATAATATTCAACAAAACCGGGATAGATTACAAGTTCCTGTTTGAGCAAACCCTTGCCAAAGATTTTGTTGGTAACGAAAACCCCGAACAAAAACCTCGGATTGGTTCTTGATTGGGCTTCTACTGTATATAAATCATCCACCACCAGGATGGGGGAGGTTAGCCGGTTATAGACAATCATACCCGTGCTCAGACCTATGTTTACCTGAGCACGGGCATGGTAAGACAGTAGTGTCAAAAATATTATAGTAGAAATTTTGCGCACCTTTAATTATTTATGACCCCAGTTAAAGAAAACTACTGGAGTAGTATATAAACTGCCTATTGGATCAGCTTTATCACAATAATTTATCTCCGCCCTTCCCATATAGTCATGATCAACTGAAAGTTTTATAGGTACAGTATGGAAATATGTTACATTGTCTATCTGGGTATTAAAGCTAACGTTAAAATAATCATATGGTGTAAAAATTGATCCGAAATCTTCTTCAACTAAATAAACAGTTATTTTTGAACCATACTCGGTTCTATATTCGGTAAATGAAAAGTTCGTAGCATACCAAATAGTTTCATCACAAGGTCCAAATAGGCCATTACATTTTCTCAAATCTTTGCGTGCTATTTTCTTTGCCTGAGTTATAACACCAGCACCATTTTTGTTGCCATATAACATTGATACATTTAATTCAATATCACCTAATGGCCATGGTTCTATATTTCTTAAATCTTGGATTGTTTTAAATTTTATTCTGAACAATTGTTCAGGGGTATTTTTGCAGTCCCGTTCACAATTACAGGGAGGTGTTCCTGGCCCGTTAGTACCTGGAGGAGCAATAATATTACAATCATTTAAACTATTGTAATAATCAGTTCTAAGATAGTAATCTACATCACCAGTAGAGTAGTAAGGATCACCCGCAATAGGACAATCTTGCCTTCCACTGGAAGATTTTGGCACTCCTATCAGGCTTTCATTACTACTGATTACAATTACCGAGTGATCCGGTTCGTTTGATATTGATAAGTTGTAGGTGTCACCTTCAGTATCAAATGCCGCTATTGTAGTTATTTTTTCAAAATTCTCTGGAACCACAGCTATTAGCGGTATTTCATTTTCGGTATCCCAAGTTTCTGCTGAGGCTTTTTCCAACTCCGGCACAGCTATCTGCAGCAGCGGGTAGTACTGCTGCAACGAATCCAGAAAGTCGTCTGCACTGCTGCGGGCATTGGCCGGTTGCGGGCCAAACAGCACTTCCTTAAAGGTAACTTCACGCATTCGGCCGCTTGGTTCGGTAATACGCACCGGTTTGTTCAGGTGCGTACCCAACAGAAAGTTGTAGTCTCCGTCAAACTGTTTTAGTACTTCTTCCCTGATAAACCTGCGCATGTCGGGTTCTTTTAGCGATGCGGCCAGTTGGCGGGCAAATTTCACTGCCAGCTTATCCCTAACCGTCTGATATTCAGCATCTACCTCTGCACCCTGAGGGGGGGGTATTCCAGGTTAAACTGCTGACAACCAATAGCCAAACCAATGAAAGTCAATGTACATAATCTGATAACATTTTTCATAGTACAATTGACTTTATTGTGAATAAGGAAGCAATATATTAATTTGAGGTATTAAAGTCAAGAAAATACCGGCAATTTTTCCTAAACAACTATCAAAAAGCAATCCGACTAACCCCAAAACTTTCCTTTGTTACCTAACCTATTTTTAAGTATTAACCATCCAACAATACATAACAAATCGCAGAAAATTTTACTTTTCCTTTAGTGAAACAAGGTTAAGTGTATTTACCTCATGACCAGAACTCACTCCCCGGCCGCGGCTTTTTCTACCCGCACGCCTACCGAATAGATTTCCGGTAGCGCTTCGTAGCGCATAAATTGCGCCAGCGATATACTGTAACGCCCCGGCTGCGGAAAATGATAGTCCATCAGCAAGTCGAACTCATGGGCATACACACCACTGCTGCCACTGCCGAACGGATAGCCCGTTTTGGGATGGAAGAGCTGGAAGTTACGCAGCTCCTTTTCAATTGGCTGCTGCAGGGAGTCGCTCAGTATGTACTGCACATAGATATTGCTATGCGGGTAGTCAATGCCGTTGCGCAGGT
>WFNR01000141.1 GCA_015488485.1 Cyclobacteriaceae bacterium
CCGGTATTTTTTAAACAAAAACGTACCGGTATTGATGGCCGGGAATTTTACTGTTATAAATTCCGTTCTATGCGCGTAAACAATGAAGCGGATGAAAAGCAGGCCACCAAAGATGACGATCGCATAACCCGCATAGGCCGGTTTATCCGCAAGACGAGTATTGATGAACTACCGCAATTTTTTAATGTGTTGAAAGGCGAAATGTCGGTAATAGGGCCACGCCCGCATATGCTTAAGCACACCGAAGAATATGCCCAAAAGGTGGAGAAGTTCATGGCGCGCCATTTTGTGAAGCCGGGCATTACCGGCCTGGCGCAGGCAAAAGGCTACCGGGGCGAAACCACCAACATACGCCAAATGCGCAACCGGGTTAAACTGGATAGATTTTACATTGAAAACTGGTCTTTTTTCCTGGATTTAAAGATATTAGCCCTCACAACTATTTCGATACTTAAAGGAGACGAGAATGCCTATTAGTTTGGCTACGGTATTTTTGGTGGCGTTGTTTACCACTATTCTGCTGATTCCTTTGTTGATCTCACTTTTCTCAAGCAAGAGTTTGGTAGATCGTAAGCAAAGTCGCAAGATACATGTGCGCGAAGTGCCTACCATGGGAGGGGTAGGCATCTTTATGGGCTTTATTATTACCCTGCTGCTACTTTTGCCTTTTACCGATATCGCTACACACCGGGTGGAGCTCCTCACCCTGGCGGTGATGTTTGTGGTAGGGTTGCGCGATGACCTGATAGAGCTCTCGGCAATGTCGAAATTGTTGGCGCAGTTGCTGCCGGCTTTTCTGCTGGTCTATCTGGGTGATCTTTATTTCCCCTCGCTGTATGGCTTTCTCAACATACAGGAAATACCCACTTGGCTGGGGATGTTGATAGGCGGTATCACAATAGTCGGCCTGACCAACTCTTTCAATTTGATAGACGGCCTGGATGGTCTGGCCGGTTCGTTGGCACTGGTAGCTTCTTTGCTGTTCGGCTTATGGTTTTATTTGCAGGGAGCTACTTTTTATGCTGTAATGGCTGTCAGTTTTGCCGGTGCGGTGAGTGGTCTTTTGTACTTCAACTGGCAACCGGCCCGTATCTTTATGGGCGACACGGGCGCATTGGTTATCGGTTTTTTTCTGGCTATTCTGGCAATCCGGTTTATCAATATAAACGAACTGCTACCGGCAGGCACTCCCTATAAGTTTCAGGCTCCGGTAGCGCTGGCTCTCGCGGTGCTTATTGTGCCGGTATTCGACACCATCCGGATAATTGTGGTGCGGTTGCTGATGGGGAAGTCGCCCTTTGCTGCCGACAAGAATCACACCCACCACCTCCTGTTGCGCCTCGGGCTAAGCCATGCGCAAGTCACCCTGATATTGGTTTTTGTCAATCTGTTATTTGTAGGCCTTGTCCTGCTCCTTGATCCGCTGGGCAACAACTGGGCGGTGTTGGCCATGCTGCTGTCCGGTGCAGGTATCAGCCTGGTAATGAGCCGGCTGATTCAGCGAAAAAAACAGAACCTGGATGCTGCCGGTCGCAGCAAGCAACTGCAGATTATCAAGAACAACCGCCAGGCTTCTTAGCCGCGAAATTCTCACTCTTTTCGCTATTTTTGTAGCTTACCTACCCAAAGCTATGCAAGGTATTGACGAACTGAAAAAAGAAATAGAGGCGGCCGATTGCCAAAGTAAAGATGAATTGGAAAAATTCAGGCTGCGTTTCATCGGGCGCAAAAGTGTTATAGGCGATTTATTTGCACGGATAAAAGAAATACCTCCGGAGCAGCGTAAAGAATTTGGCCAGCAGGTTAATGAATTAAAAAATCTGGCGCAGAACCGCTTTCAGGCTATGAAAGAAAAGCTTGAATCGCAGGATAGCGGCCAGGAAGCACCCCCTTTCGACCTCACCCTACCCAGCGCTGTGGGTGTGCCCGGCAGCCTCCATCCCATCACCATCACCCGCAACCGGATTATCGAGATATTCGAAAAAATAGGCTTTAATGTATCGGACGGTCCGGAGATCGAGGACGACTGGCATAATTTTACTGCCCTGAACTTCCCGCCCAACCACCCGGCCAGGGAAATGCAGGACACCTTTTTTATAGAAAAAGACCCCGACATTGCCCTGCGTACGCACACCTCATCGGTACAGATACGGGTAATGGAAAACCAGCAGCCACCCATCCGCACGCTGTGCCCCGGGCGGGTGTTTCGTAATGAAGCCATTTCGGCTCGCGCCCATTGTATCTTTCACCAGGTAGAGGGTTTTTACGTGAATGAAAATGTCAGCTTTGTGGATTTGAAGCAAACGCTGTTTCATTTTGCCAAAGAGATGTTCGGCCCCGACACCAAGGTGCGCTACCGGCCATCTTATTTTCCGTTTACCGAACCCAGTGCTGAGATAGACATTAGCTGTAATATCTGCAAAGGCAAAGGGTGCAATGTGTGTAAATACACCGGTTGGGTGGAAATTGCCGGATCGGGTATGATTGACCCCAATGTGCTGACCAATTGCGGCATTGATGCCGAGAAATATACCGGATTTGCTTTTGGTATGGGTATTGAGCGCATCGCTATGCTTAAGTGGGAGATCAACGACCTGCGCCTGTTTACGGAAAATGACATCCGTTTTCTGGAGCAATTCAAACCCTTCTGACCATGAGCCAGCGCATCAAGCAAGTAGCGGTAATAGGTGCCGGTACCATGGGGCTGGGCATCGCCCAGGTGGTAGCTATGGCAGGCTACCGTACGGGCCTTTACGATGCCCGTCCGCAAGCGGTGGAGCAGGCCTTGCAGCGCATTACCGCCAACCTTGACAAGGGCATAGTGCGGGGTAAGGTCAGCGAAGAGCAAAAAAAGAGCACCTTGCAAAACCTGCACAAATACACCGACCTGGAGGAGGTGGAGGCCGATTTGGTTATAGAGGCGGTAGTGGAAGACCTGCAGGTGAAGCAAGAATTGTTTGCCGGCCTGGAAGAGCGTCTGTCGCCCCAGGCCCTGCTCTGCACCAATACCTCTTCAATCTCCGTAACCAGACTGGCTGCCGGCTTGCAATACCCCGGACGCTTTGTCGGTTTGCATTTTTTCAACCCTGCCCACATCATGAAGCTGGTAGAAGTGGTGGCGGCAGCCACTACAACCGATCAGACACTGGAGGAGGCAGTGGCTTTTGTAAAGAACCTTGGCAAAACCGCCATTGTAGCCAACGACTCCCCCGGTTTTATAGTAAACCGGGTGGCCCGCCATTTTTATGTTGAGAGCCTGCGTGTGTTGGAAGAAAAGGTGGCCGATTTTGCCGATATCGACCGCCTGATGGAAGCCAGCGGCTTTAAAATGGGCCCGTTTAAGCTGATGGACCTGATTGGGATGGATACCAACTTTGCCGTTACGGCTACCATGTACGAGGGCTTCCACTACGACAGCAAGTTTCGACCTAGCCGTATTCAGGAACAAAAGGTGCTGGCCGGCCATCTGGGTCGCAAGACCGGCAAAGGATTTTACGACTATGAGTAAGCTTGCTCTTTTCTTCTTCCTCCTCCCGGTAGTGTGGGCTTGTAAGCCCAAGGTGGAGCAGAGTCAGATTCCCAATGTGGAGGTAAATATAGAGCTGAATCTCAATGATATAGACAATGCCCCCTTGCTATTGGTGGGTGGCTACCGCTATATCGAGGGTGGGGTGCGTGGCATTATTGTGCGCAGGGCCAGCCAGGACACCTTTCAGGCTTTTGAACGCAACTGTCCGTACCGGCCGCAAGACTCTTGCGCAGTGGTGCAACTACACAGCTCGGGATTTTATTTTGAAGACCCCTGCTGCGGCTCTACCTTCGACCTGAGCGGTTTTCCTACCGGAGGACCGGCACAGTTTCCCCTGAAACTGTACACCACTTCGCGCCAGGGCGACATCCTTTATATTTATAACTAGGCACAAAAAACCCGACAAGTGTTTGCCGGGTTTTTTTTCTTTAATAATGTAAACGTGTCTGTTGCCTGGATAATTTTTGGTTTTAGCCCAGATAATCGATCAGCAGTCGGTTGCGCGAATCGTGTTGCAGTTTCTTGATGGCTTTTTCCTTGATCTGACGTACCCGCTCGCGGGTAATGTTCAGGGTTTCGGCAATTTGCTCCAACGAAATAGCCGTTTGCTCGCCAATACCGAAGTACATACGCAATACCTGTTGCTCACGCGGGTCGAGGGTAGCCAGCGAACGCTCAGTTTCGATTTGCAGCGAGTTGGTGTACTCCAGGCTGTTGTCGGTAGAGCCCATGGATGAGTCTTCCAGCACATCCAGCAATGAGTTGCTTTCGCCTTCGGCAAAAGGTGCATCTACCGAAACATGACGAGTGCGGGCGCTCAGGGTGCCTTTCAGCTCCTTATCATCCATTTCCAAAATTTCAGCCAGCTCTTCATCGGTAGGAGCGCGGTTGTATTTCTGCTCCAACTCCGCCATTGCCTTGTTGATTTTGTTCAGGCTGCCTACCTTATTAAGCGGTATTCTTACCAGGCGAGAATGCTCGGCCAGGGCCTGCATGATCGACTGGCGTATCCACCACACAGCATAGGAGATAAACTTAAAGCCACGGGTATGGTCAAACTTCTGGGCGGCCTTGATCAGCCCCAGGTTGCCCTCATTGATCAGGTCGTTGAGGGTGAGGCTTTTGTTTTGGTATTGCTTGGCTACCGATACCACAAAACGCAAATTGGCCTTTACCAGTTTTTCGAGGGCGGCCTCATCACCTTGTTGAATGCGCTGCGCCAATTCTACCTCTTCTTCTGAAGAGATCATTTCGATTTTGTTTACATCCTGAAAATACTTTTCCAGCGACTGGTTTTCGCGATTGGTAATGTTTTGCGTAATCTTTAGTTGTCTCATACCTGCTTGCTTTTCAGTTTTTAGCTACACAATATATGCCAGCCCCCGCTACCGGAGTGCTATTAATTAAACTCGTTTGTTGTCGGATTGGTTGTATGTACAGACCGGTAAAAAATGTAACCAAGGGTTTTACGATTATTTTTAGATACACTTTGCCAACGGGCAAAAATAGGGTTTTAGCAGGGCATATGCAAGAAAACGCGGCATTATTTCAGGCAGTTATCGGGTTTGCATATTGGATCAAAAGGTTGGTTCTTAGCAAAAAAAAATGGAATTTTGCAGTCCGAATTACGGGATGTAGCGCAGTCCGGTAGCGCACCACGTTAGGGACGTGGGGGTCGCTGGTTCGAATCCAGTCATCCCGACCGAGGCCTC
>WFNR01000142.1 GCA_015488485.1 Cyclobacteriaceae bacterium
CTGCACCAGCGCCACCTTATAAGACAGCGGCCGGGAGCGCAGGGTGGTACCGATAATAGTAATATGCTTGCGCAGGATAGGCAGCAAGCTGATTTCCTGGGCCTTGAAACCACCCATCAGGGCAATGAGGATAAGCCGGCCGGTTTGCGCCAGCGCCCTGATATTGGCAGCAAAATTGGGCGCACCGATAAAATCCAGAATCAGATTAACACCCTTGTTGCCGGTAAAAGCCAGCGCGGCCTCATCAAATTTCTCCGTGCGGTAGTCAATGGCTATGGCAGCCCCCAATTGCAGGCAAACCGCATGCTTGCCGGACGAGCAGGTAACCACCACCTGCATACCGGCCTGTACGGCCAGCTGGATGGCAGCCGTACCCACTCCGCTGCCCCCGGCATGGATGAGCACCGTCTCGCCCTGTTGCCCCTTGCCTTCGGTAAACAAGGTCTGATAGGCCGTCAGAAAGACCTCAGGGATGGCAGCCGCCTCGATATAGGACAGATTGTCCGGTATGGGCATCAACAGGTCTTCATGCACCGCTACAAGCTCTGCCTGACCACCACCGGCCAGCAAGCCCATTACCCGGTCGCCAGGTTGCCAGCGACTGCCGGCCGGTGCCTGTACTACCTCTCCGGCCATTTCGAGGCCCAGTATATCGCTGGCACCTTCTGGAGGTGGATACTTGCCCTGGCGCTGCAACAGATCGGCCCGGTTGAGGGCGGCTGCATGTACTTTTACCAGCACCTCACGGCCGGTTGGCTGCGGATCAGGAGCCTGGCCTATGTACAGCTCTTCGGGACCTCCGAATTTATGAAGCAGGACGGCTTTCATCTGACCAGTTCAGCAGTTCATCAATGGTATTTACCGATACATAATGGTAGTTTGGTCGGGCTTTGGCATAAATGCTACGCGCCATTGCCAGCCCCTCGGGTGTTTTGGCCAGCTCGGTATAAAGCGGTACCAAAAACTTTCTGCGCCCGACCGTAACCAGGAAGTTCTCCAGGTTTTGATAGCCCGGCTCATAATGGTGGCGAATGACGTGCACAAACCAGGCCGCCAGTATCTCGGCATTGCCCGAGTAAGTAAACTGCAGGTAATCGTCCAACTCCTTCATTTGGTCGGTAGTCATGTCATCGGGCAAATGGCGCAGGAAGTGCAGCCATTCGTGTGTGCTCCATTTTTTGGTAAACAGGTCTTCCTGGCTGATGAGCTGGGCAATAGGCGTGCCGCTCTGCCAGGCTTGCAACACCGAATCTACCCTGGCAAAGCGGTCGGATACCGGCTGCGGGCAATCATCGGGCAGGCCGGGGCCATACACCCAGCGCTGATAAAGGTCTTCATCTACCGGCACGCCCTGTGCCTTGAACAAATGCTCATTCAGATAAGCCAGAAAGCCTTCGGTAGTCATCGATTGAAAAGCGTTCTCCTCAAAATATTGTTTGAGAAAGGTATCGAAGGCCTCCCGACCAAAGCGTTCTTCGAGCAGGCGCAGGAAGAAATAGCCTTTGTTGTAGGCGATATCGGTCATACCATCATCGGGGTCGCGGCCGGCCAGGTCAAGCTTCAGGTGGGTATCGGCCAGTTGCCCTTTGGCCTCCAGGTCGGTAATGGTGGCTTTTAAATCCTGCAGGGCCAGGGTGGCCAGCATCTCGGAGTAGTCGCGCCCGAAGAGGGCTTCCATAATGCGCTGCTCAAAGTACACCGTAAAGCCTTCGTTGAGCCAGAAGTCGTTCCAGGTGGCGTTGGTTACCAGGTTGCCCGACCAGGAGTGCGCCAGCTCATGAGCCACCAGCGAGGTAAGCGAGCGGTCGCCTGCCAGGATGGTGGGGGTGGCAAAGGTAAGGCGCGGATTTTCCATACCGCCAAAAGGGAAGCTGGGTGGTAGCACAATCAAGTCGTACACCTCCCAGCGATAAGGGCCGTAGAGCTGCTCGGCTGCCGCCACCTTGTCTTCCATACCGGCAAACTCCCAGGCGGCCTTCTTGAGTAGCGAAGGCTCGGCATAGACCCCGGTGCGCGGGCCGGTAGCTTCATAAGCTATATCGCCTACCGCCAGGGCCATCAGATAAGCAGGTATGGGCTGTGGCATGGTAAAGGTATAAACCCCATCTTCACTCATCTGACGCGGATTGGTGGCGCTCATCAAGGCCAGCATGCCGGCCGGCACCTGCACCCTGGCCTCATAGGTGAAGCGGATGCCGGGAGAATCTTGTATGGGTATCCAGGTGCGGCACAGGATGGCCTCTGACTGGGTAAATAAAAACGGCTTTTTTTCGCCTGCCGTTTGCTGCGGCTGCAGCCATTGCAGAGCGCCTGCCTGGGGGCTGGTGGTATAGGCTATGCTTACGCGGCTGGTGCTGTCGTGCAGGTCTATGCTAAGCGGCCGGCCCATATAAGGCTGCGCATCGCCCAGCGTGTAGGTGAGCGGCTGGCCGTCCTGGTCGGAAACACTGTGGATGGTAAGTCCGTTGACGTCTAGTACCAACGGGGCATCCGGCACTTTCCTGTCCAGCTTGTAAGTAGCCGTAGCTTTAATCTGCTGGCGGTCGAAATCAACAACGGCCTGCCAGTTGAGATGCGTAATGGCCACCTCCTGCGGACGGGCATAACTGTGGGGGTCAATGGGTTTCATAGAAACTGATTTTTGCTGGTTGTCAGACTTTTCTGTGCTGCAGGCTGCCAGATAAAAAAAGGCAGC
The DNA here is from genome assembly GCA_015488485.1 of Cyclobacteriaceae bacterium. Lineage (GTDB taxonomy): Bacteria > Bacteroidota > Bacteroidia > Cytophagales > Cyclobacteriaceae > S012-113. Next base: position 2,696 of record WFNR01000142.1, read on the forward strand.
CATAGCGATAAAAGAAATGTTTTTCATAGACGGTTGTAATTAGGGCTTCAAAAATAAGGAACTTTAAAGGATATAGTATTTGCTGGCGGCCGTATCCGGCAGCACTCGATAGAGACCTATTCTTTTTTGATTATCCTGACTGTATTAACTACTCCCTCGATCGTGATTGAAAGCAGGTAAAGACCGGGATGAAAAGTGCTCATATTCACCTCCGGTCTATTTTTCAGATATAGCAGTTGCTGCCCCCGAAGATCATAAAGAGCCACTTCGAACTCCCTGTTTAGCTCTACCTGTTGTATATAAAGCATATCCTTAACCGGGTTGGGGAAGACCCTAAATCTGTCATCGGGTATTTGCACATCACCAATGGAGGTAAGCAAACACCCTGCTTTCGGATGTTGCTTGAAAAAATTCCAGATTTGTACGGCTGCATCTATATCATAATTTATGTATCCTACCAATGGCAACGGATTAATAGTCGCCACCATACCGGGTACGGTATGACCTCCTCCCAGTATCTTATAGAGCACGACCTTTGATGCATTGTTGCAAGAGCCGTAATCATAGCGTACTACTGTGCTGTTGTCGGTGGGGTCAAGGTCGGGGAAAGACTCTTGTCCGGGTATCGCACTGGGGCACCCGTTGTTAGCCAGTGCCAGGGCAATAGTAGAATCTACTCCTATAACACTACCACCGGCTGTAATGGGGTTCAAAGGCCCACCGCCATACGGCACCAAGGGGTCGTTGGTGCCAGCCATCAGGAGTAGTGAGAATGGTTGGCTCGGCTTAAAATAATATGCTACCGAGTCGGGCATGCTGGAGATCATAGGAGCATAGGCGGCAAAGGTGCCGGGTCGTTCAGCAGCTATGCGCAGTGTCATCATACCTCCATTCGAGGCCCCCGTCAGGTAGGTACGACACGAATCTATGCCAAACCGGTTTATCAAGGTATCCCGCAGCATCGTTAAAAAAGACACATCATCCACCCCGGCCATATCTGAAGTGGTGGCCCCCCGGCCATCGGCCCAGTTGTTGTCAACACCATAGGGGAACACGGTAATGAAATGAGCTGTGTCGCCAATCTCATCGAAATGCCACTTATCGCGCGGTCCGGTAGCATCGCCACTACCCCCGCCATGCAGGGCCATAACCATGGGTAAATGCTGGTTGCTGTTATAGCCGGGCGGCAGGTGGACAATGAATTTGCGGGTCAGCCCCTGGTGAATGAGGCTGTCGGTAAACTCAGTTTGTCCGTAAATGGAGGTCAGTGGCAAAATAAACAGTAATATGCCCGGGCACCACAAAACAGGAGGCACAGCCCGTTGCCAGAATTTTGTCTGTTTATTGATTATATTAAGAATGTTTCTTTTCAAGGATATAGGCGTTTGAGCTTAGCAGATAAAGAGAAAAGTCTTATGAACAGACTGATTAGGTTGAAGAAAGTTTATTCTCATTTACCAAAATAAACATTATTTGCCTCAAAACCCTGTCGGGATGAGATGGTTTTCATTGTATTGAAAAAAAGAAATATTGATAGTTTTGCTCACCGATTGGTAATATATACCCCCAGCAGGACAATGGCCATCCCCGCATAATGGCGCAGCACCAGCACCTCGTGGTCGAGCAGACCCCAGATAACTGCCACCACGGGTATCAGGTAAGTGACCGAGCTGGCAAATACGGGTGATGACAACTGCACCAGCTTGTTGAAAAGTGTCATAGCTACCGCAGTACTCATAATGCCTAACAGTACAATATAGCCGAAGGCCGCCCACCCTTGCGGATGGCCGGTTACGTCCTGACTGAAAGGCGTGAAAAAGAACAGGTAGCCGGCAGCTACCGGCAGCACCAGCAGCATCGACCAGGCCGTGAGGGCCACCGCCCCCAGATCAGCTAGCTTGTATTTGATAATATTTACATTGAAACCGTAGCACACGGTAGCAGCTATTACATAGAGGGCATAGCGGTTCAGGTTGCCCAGCAACCCCTGCCCTCCGGCCGTAATCAACAGCAGGGTACCGGCAAAGCCAATAGCCAGGCCCAGAATGGTGCTACGGGTAAACCTGCGGCTAAAAAACAAAGCCCCGACCACCACGGCAAACAGCGGGGTAAGCGCATTGAGCACTCCGGCCAGGGCGCTATCGAGGCCGGTCTCGGCCACGGCAAACAGAAAGGCCGGGATAAAGCTACCCATAAACCCCACCACAAACACCCAAAACCAATGGCGCCTGTGCAGCTTGTGGCGTTGCCGCCAGGCCAGCGGGCTCAACACCGAGCCGGCAGCCACTATGCGCAGTGCGCCCACCGCCCCGGGCGTAAGGGCCAGCAGGCCGCGCTTGATAAGGATAAACGAACTACCCCAGATAAGCGACAGCAAAATGAGCAACACCCAAACCAGTGTTTGTTTTTTTGCAGGCGGAGTGCTCATACTCCTGCCTGTTCATAGCTGAACTTCACGGCAATTTCATCCAGCAGGTCAAAAATGGCGGCAGGGTCTTCAAGCGTAACCAACTGCTGACGGTAGGGTTTGAAATTGATAAGCCCCTTGAAATAATTGGTATAGTGCCTGCGCATTTCAAAAATACCGGTACGCTCACCTTTCCATTCTATAGAGAAACGCAGGTGTTTTTTTACCGTAGCCACGCGCTCGTTCATATCGGCAGGCGGCAGATGCTCACCGGTAGCCATGTAGTGCTTGATTTGCTTGAATATCCACGGGTTGCCGATGGCCGCGCGGCCAATCATGATGCCATCCACCCCGTATTTTTCTTTGTAGGCCACGGCCTTTTCGGGTGAGTCGATATCGCCATTACCGAAGATGGGAATATGAATGTCGGGGTGGTTTTTTACTTCGGCAATGTAGCTCCAGTCGGAGTGCCCCTTGTACATCTGGGCCCGGGTGCGGGCATGGATGGTAAGGGCCTGAATGCCGGCATCCTGCAGCCTTTTAGCCACCTCCACAATATAAATGCTGTTTTCATCCCACCCCAGGCGGGTCTTCACTGTCACCGGCAGGCTCACCTGCTTTACGATCTCTTCAGTCATTTTTTGCATCTTGGGCAGGTCGAGCAAGATACCGGCTCCGGCACCACGGCCGGCTACCTTTTTTACCGGACAGCCGTAGTTGATGTCGATAAGCTCCGGGCCGGCCGCCTCGGCTATGGCAGCGGCTTCCCGCATAGATTCAATCTTTTCACCAAAAATCTGGATGCCGATAGGGCGCTCGTAATCATAGATGTCGAGCTTCTGGCGGCTCTTGGCGGCATCGCGTATCAGGCCCTCGGCCGAAATAAACTCGGTGTACATCAAGTCAGCCCCATTCTCCTTACATACGGCCCGGAAGGGCGGATCGCTCACGTCCTCCATAGGCGCCAAAAGGAGCGGGAATTCACCTATCTGATGTTTGCCGATGGTAACCATAAACTGCTTTTTTGCCTCCGGCCACAAAAATATAGGTTTTGCAAAAGATAATTACTGCTACTTTTGCCATTATCTTTACCACCCATGGCACAACCCAACCCCACCATTCAGCCGATTACCGGCAAGCTAAGTCCCTGGCTTATGCTGCTCATTACCCTGAGCCTGACCATGATCGGCTTTCAGTTTGTGGGTATGTTCCTTGGGCTGATGGCTGCCTGGCCGCTCTATCCCGGAGGGCTCGAGACTTTCATCAATGCCCTGGCCAACCCGGTAGGCAACCCGGCCATGCGCCCGATACTGCTGATAATGCAGGGGGTGGCTTCATTCACCGGCTTCATTGTGGTGCCGTGGTTGTTGTTGCGCTATGTGTATAATAGCCAGGTGCAAAAAATCGGCCTGCGTAAACCCAGCTTGCTGATGGCCTTGCTGGCCTTTGCCATCACCTTGTTTTTTATGGGCTTCAATGCGCCCATCATTGAGTGGAACAAAAACCTGACCCTGCCCTGGCCGGCCCTGGAGGAAACCCTGCGCGGTCTGGAAGATACCCTGGCGCGCACCTCGGAGTTTCTTACCCGGTTCGACAGCCCCCTGCAACTGCTGGCCGGCCTGCTGGTGATAGCCGTAATCCCGGGCATTGGCGAGGAATTGGTCTTCCGCGGCCTGGTGCAAAACCATGTCTATCGCCTGGCGGGCAATATGCATGTGGCCATCTGGGTGGGCGCCCTGCTGTTCAGCCTGTTTCACCTGCAGTTTTACGGCTTGGTGCCGCGCATGCTGCTGGGGGCGCTGTTCGGCTACCTGTACTGGTTTTCCGGCAATTTGGTCTATGCCATGCTGGCGCATTTTTTCAACAATGCCTTTACCCTGATCATGCTGTACCTGTATCATCAGGGGCAGGTGCCGGTAAACATCGAGGAGACCTCGGTGATCCCCTGGTCGCAGGTGGCCGTGGCCACCGTTTTGACTGGCGTACTTATTTTTGTTTTTAAAAAACAAGCCGCCAATGCAACGCTGGGTGAAAGTGTTTGAAGACAAACAAGGCTATAAAGCGGAAATAGTGAAAGACAAGCTAAAGGAGGCAGGTATTGAAGCAGTGGTGCTGAACAAAAAAGATGCCGCCTATACCATCTTCGGTCATTATGAGGTGCTGGTACCGCCTGCCAAGGCCCTGCAAGCCATTAGAATAGTAGAACATGACATCAACTTCACATAAATTCGGAGGATTGCAACGCAGAATAGCCACAGCCGTGGTGGGAGCCGCCCTGATTATTGCCGGCACCGCCTACAGCCAGTGGACCTATTTTGTCATTTTTTCGCTGATCAGCATTTTCACCCAGTGGGAATTTTACCGGCTGGCACGCATGGACGACAAGCTGCCCCTGAAAGTTTGGGGTACTCTGATCGGGCAGTTGTTTTTTGCCCTTACCTTTTTGATAGAGGCCGATATACTGCCGCTCAAATACATGCTGCTGTTGTTTCCCTTTCTGGCATCGGTATTTATGATAAAACTCTATAAAAAAGACGACAAGCAGCCTTTTACCAATATAGCCTACACCTTTCTGGGCATCATTTACGTGGCCATCCCTTTTGCCCTGCTGCATATTATTGCCTTTGCCAATGGCAGCTACAGTCATGAGATTGTGGTGGGTATCATGTTCATTCTGTGGGCCAGCGATACGGGGGCTTATTTTGCCGGTATTGCCTTTGGCCGGAAGAAGCTCTTTGAGCGGGTATCGCCCAAAAAAACCTGGGAGGGCAGCATTGGGGGAGGCCTGCTGGCGCTGGCTATGGCCTGGGGGTTGTCGCGTATTTTTCACGATCTCACCACCGTACAGTGGCTGGTGGCCTCGGCCCTGATCGTGATTACCGGCATCTATGGCGATCTGATTGAATCGGTATTCAAGCGCAGTATTGAAATCAAAGACTCGGGCAATACCCTGCCGGGACATGGCGGTTTTCTCGACCGCTTCGACAGTCTGCTGCTGGCTGTACCGTTTATTGTGGTGTTTATCAAAATTTTCTCTTAGCACTCGTAGAGTATAATGGCATTCTTTACTTTTGCACCCGTAATCATCTGAAAAAACATGGGTTATATTGAACCGGCTCCTATCCGAGACCACGAAAACCCTTTTGAGTCCATGATGTCAAGATTTGACATCGCCTCGCAAACCCTCGGTCTTGACGAAGAAATCTATAACGTACTGAAAACCCCGGCCAAGCAGGTGATCGTATCGCTGCCGGTTACGATGGATGACGGCTCCATCAGGGTTTTTCAGGGCTACCGGGTTATTCATTCCAACATCCTGGGCCCCTCCAAAGGCGGCATTCGTTTCGACCCGGCTGTAAACCTGGACGAGGTAAAGGCGCTGGCTGCCTGGATGACCTGGAAATGCGCTGTGGTGGACATCCCCTACGGTGGTGCCAAGGGGGGCATCACCTGCAACCCGCGCGAGATGTCGGCCGGGGAGGTAGAGCGCCTGGTGCGCAGCTACACCGATGCCATGATCGAGATCTTCGGCCCCGACCGCGACATTCCGGCTCCGGATATGGGCACCGGGCCGCGCGAGATGGCCTGGCTGATGGACGAATTTTCACGGGCACACGGCACCACGATCAATGCCGTGGTTACCGGCAAGCCCATTGTGCTGGGCGGCTCACTGGGGCGTGCCGAAGCCACCGGCCGCGGTGTGATGGTATCGGCCATGGTTGCTATGGAGAAGCTGAAAATCAACCCCTACAATGCTACCTGTGCCATTCAGGGCTTTGGTAATGTAGGCTCTTATACGGCCACCCTGATGAAAGAGCGGGGCGTGAAGATAGTGGCCATCAGCGATATTTCCGGGGCTTATTACAACGAAAAAGGTATTGACGCCCGTGCAGCCCAGATATACCGCGATGCCAACAACGGCCTGCTGGAGGGCTTCCCCGATGCCGAGCGAATAGATGGCAACGAACTGCTCACCCTGGATGTGGACGTGCTGGTACCGGCTGCCAAAGAAGACGTAATCAACAAGCACAACGCCCATGACATCAAGGCCAAACTGATAGTGGAAGGCGCCAACGGCCCTACCTCTTTCAAGGCCGACAAAATCATCAGCGACAAGGGCATACTGGTAGTGCCAGATATCCTGGCCAATGCCGGTGGGGTTACCGTTTCTTATTTTGAATGGGTACAAAACCGCCTGGGTTATAAATGGACACGCGACCGGGTAAACAGGCGCTCCGACCGCATTATCAAGGCGGCCTTTGAGCGGGTGTATAAAACGGCCCAGAAGTATGACGTAACCATGCGTATAGCTGCCTATATGGTGGCCATCGACAAGGTGGCCAAAACCTATAAATACCGGGGCGGCTTTTAGCACGAAAAATCATGAAAATCCACAAGGAAGGCACCAAATTACTCCTCGTACTGCTGCTGCTACTATTGGCCGGCAATATGGCGGTGGCTTACTTTTGGCCGGCAGCCGAACACTGGCAGTGGGTGGTGATGATCAGCAGCGTGGTGCTCTTTCTGCTGGTGTTACAATTCTTCCGTAATCCCAGGGTAGAGGTTCAGGAAGACGAGTGCCATGTGCTGGCTCCGGCCGATGGCAAGGTAGTAGTAGTAGAGCGCACCACCGAAAAGCAAATTCTGCATGAGGAGCGCATCCAGATATCTATTTTTATGTCTCCGGTAAATGTGCATATCAACCGGGCTCCGGTAGCCGGACTGGTAAAATCATTTACCTACCACCCCGGCAAGTACCTGGTAGCCTGGCATCCCAAGTCATCAGACAAAAACGAGTGCACCTCTATGGTGATAACCATGGCCAACGGCATTGAGATACTGGTGCGACAAATAGCCGGAGCCATGGC
>WFNR01000143.1 GCA_015488485.1 Cyclobacteriaceae bacterium
ACCGTAACATTCTCACGGGCCAGCAGTTGCGAAATTTCCGAATCGGGGTCGTCCATATCGCCCGAAATAATGGCGTGCTCGGGGCACACATTTACACAGGCAGGCTCCAGGCCGATATCAATACGGTGCGAGCAGTAGTTACATTTGGCGGCCGTATGCGTATCGGGGTTGATATACAGGGCATCGTACGGGCAGGCCTGCATACACGATTTACAACCGATACACCGGTCGCTATTGAAATCTACAATGCCATCGGGGCGAATGTGCAAGCATTCTACCGGGCAAATTTCTACACAAGGCGCATCGGTACAGTGGTTACAGCGAGTTACCGAAAACAGCCTCTTGGTATGCGGGTACTCGCCCTTTTCGGTTTGCTTGACGAAAGTACGGTTTACCCCAATGGGAATATCGTGCTCCGATTTACAAGCTACCGTGCAGGCATGGCACCCAATGCATTTGCGATTGTCTAGTACAAAGCCGAATTTCATAGATAAATATTTTTGGTTTATACAGCGGTCTTGAAAGTTAATTTCACAATTAAAAGATGAAGATATGAACAAGTTTTCATATATGTCAAGGGATTTTTTAATTTTCATAATAAAATACAGATGTTTCACAAAATAATACAGTTTGCGCTGCCGTCTGTCTATAAAAAGGCTAAGCCATCGTAAGCCGATGCCAACCGCTCTTCACTATCGCATTGTTGGGTGGGATGAATATGTGTAACTTTAGCTGCAGGTTTATTTTATATACTCATGAAAAAAATAGTTTTTTATAGTCTTGCAGGAGTCTTGTTGTGGCTGGCTTCTTGCCGGCCGGCCGAACAGCAGCAACCCGTTGCCGGCACGTTAATTATCGGTGCCACCCTGATCAACCCCGATACAACTGTCGAAATCATTGATTCGGCTTTTGTTTATTTCAAAGACAATAAAATCATTGCCTATGGTCAACTGGGTGAGCAGAAGCCTCCGGCCGCTGCCGATACTATTGAGGCCTATGGGCAATACCTGATGCCAGGCCTGGTTGACGGTTTTGCCACCCTCAACAACCAGGCTTATGCCAATGCCTATTTGTATAAGGGTATCACCACCGTTCTGGAGGTGGATGGTTACCGCAGGGGGCCATATTACCCAGATGCCAATCCGGCTCCGGACATTTACCGGCTGGAGAGCGTGGGTGAGACACCCGCCCCCACCGAAAAACTACTTGCCAGAGTTGACAGCCTGCATCAGGCCGGCTTTAAAGTAGCACTAATGATGTACGGCCTGCAACCCGATCAGGCCCGGGCGGTATATGAGCACCCCAAAAGCCTGGGGCTGGCCACCATTGGCGAGCTCGGCCATACTACCTACAAGCAAGGGATGGATATTGGCATTGAAGCTTTTGTGCATACCACGCGCTATTCGCTCGATGTGGCTCCGCGCGATATGGCCGAAGCGGTAGCCAACGAGCCGTTCTCCAACGACCTGAACAGCCCTAAGTGGCGCTATTACAAATACCTCACCCAACTCAGCCCGGACGATTCGGCCCTGCAAGCGCATGCCCGCCACCTGGCGGCTTCGGGTAGTTACATAATGCCTACCATGAGCCTGTCTTATCTGGACTTACCCGAAGCGCAGAACCCCTGGCTCGACCCGGTGGCGGCTATCCTCGATCCGCAAGACATCAACCGGCCGGCCGATCCGCAAACCGGTCGTCATACTATACCACCTGAAGAGCAAGAAGCTTACACCAATCTCATTTTAGCCGAGACCTCGGTAATCGAGCCTACCTACTACCGGGCCGGGGCCAAATACCTGGCCGGCAGCGCCACCGATGTTTGGGGCACCATGCCGGGCATTTCGCTGCATACCGAGCTCATGTTGCTGCACACCAAACCGGGCTTGTCAATTGCCGAAACCCTGGCAGCGGCTACCGTCAATTTTAACAGAGCCTTTGGCTGGCCGGTCGGCAAAATTGCCCCGGGCTTTGAAGCGGATATGCTACTTCTCAACCGCAATCCGCTTGACGACCTGACCCACCTGCATGACATAGACAAACTGTTTAACAACGGCCGGCTAATTAACCGCGACAGCCTGCTGCTCAACTACCGGAACCATGAATAGTCTATTGCTTATTTGTATCCTGTATTGGCTGGGCCCCATAGCCCACGCCCAAAACGGCCGGATCATCAGCCGCCAACCGTATCAACTACAGCAGTTCGATACGCTGATGCAAAGGATTGCTACCCGTAAGAGCGACCGTTGGCAGTACAAGCCGGACTATGCCTATCTGAACGAAGTAGCGCTGGAGGAACTCTTTTATGAGAGTGACGGCCTCAAAGTAAAAGCCTATGCCGCTTACCCCAGGGAGGGTCATGGCCCCTGGCCGGCCATTATCTACAACCGCGGTGGTAACCGGGCTTTTGGGGCCCTCAATGAGTATAAAATAGCTTTCATAATGGCCCGGGTGGCCTCCTGGGGCTACGTGGTGATAGGCAGTCAATACCGCGGTAACGATGGTGGTGAGGGGCAGGAAGAATTTGGCGGTGCCGATGTACACGATGTGCTCAACCTGATACCGCTGCTGGAGCAATGGCCGGGGGTGGATGCCAACAAAATAGGCATGTTCGGCTGGAGCCGCGGAGGCATGATGACCTACCTGGCGCTAATGCAGACCGACCGCATCAAGGCTGCTGCCGTGGGCGGGGCCCTGGCCGACCTGGACCTGATGGATAAGTCACGAGGTGGTGAAATGGGGCAATACGTTTTTAGCGAACTGATACCCGGTTACACCCAAAACCGCGATTCGGTGCTGCGCCTGCGCTCGGCCGTTTACCATGCCGACAAACTGTGTAAAACCACGCCCATCTTGCTGCTGCACGGCACAGCCGACTGGCGGGTGGTGCCGGAAGAGTCGCTGCACATGGC
>WFNR01000144.1 GCA_015488485.1 Cyclobacteriaceae bacterium
CAGTGATATAAACATCCCGAACAGTAGAATAATTGTTATTATCTCTTTGAGGTCTTATACCTATCCCGAATAAGGTCAGGCTTTTATCAATGGTAATATCGCCATAGTTATTGATGCTCGGCACCACATAAATAATATCACCGGCCGCTGCCGCGGCAATGGCATCCTGCAAGGCCGTACTACCGGTAAACACATTGGTGCCCGTGGTAGCTCCGGCATTGTTGTTGGCAATCAGTAAGGTTTGGGCTAGGAGGCTGCTACCTGCCAGCCACAACATACAACAAACTATTAGCTTTTTCATTTTAAGTGATTTTTAGAAATACCTTTGATATACATCCTGCTGGCCAAACAGGCCCAGGTCTATACTTAGCAAAAACTCATGGGTGGTAAACTTGGTGAGGCCTTCTACAGCCGGCAATTCCAGGTTATAACCGAAACGGTAGGCATCACCGAAGTCAATCTGAAACATAAGTCCGATGGTTTTAAAATTACGCGTATAGGCGCCTGCCCAGATGTCGTTGTTGATCATCAGCAGGGCATTGATATCGTACGAAAGAGTATTGCTGGGCGCTCCTTCTACATACCTTAACAGCACCGATGGGCGTAGTTTCATTACACTATTGATGGGCAACAAGTACGCTGCCGTGGCATAATAATGCCGCTGATAGCGCAGGCTGGAGGTAACACCATCGGCAAACTCGGTAGCCAGCAGGCGCGGCACCGACAGCCCGATATACATATTGTCACTCATCAGCGCTACCCCGGCCCCGAAGTTGGGCTTCACCGCCCGGATGCTACCGCCCTGAAAGGCCGGATCTCCCGGGTCGTACAGGGTAAGTTTAGTCAGGTTGTAGTTGACACTCAGCATACCTCCTTGCAAGCCGAAAGCAAACACCTTGTCAGCCCAGCTTATCTTGTAAGCGGCACTAAAGTGTGCCTCAAAATTGCTGGCTACCCCGAGGGCATCCTGCACGAACATCACGCCCAACCCCAGCTTGTCTTGCACCAATGATGTAGAAGCCGTCAGTGAGTTGGTAAGCGGATTACCGTCCACATTGTTGCCCTTGAAGTTACCTACCCATTGCCAACGTGAGATCAGACTGATGTTGGTGTTGTTGTGAATACCCGGGTAAGCCGGATTGATAACCTGCTGATTAAAATGGTATTGTGAGTAGAGCGTATCCTGCTAGGCAAAAACAAGTTTATGGCATAAAAGAATCGTTAAAAACGCTATGGTGAGAGCAAACCGCAAGAGCTTAAAACCGATATATGAAAAGCAAGTTATAACTTTTATTATTTAAATACAAATATTTAGCAACGAAATCCTGTTTGCTGTGTGATAAAGGTTGCAGAAAATACGCCTTGCGGGTATCTCTTTTGCAGCGATTATCAACAAAACGAAAAGAAAAATGGATATAGAAATCAAATTTGAAGACGGCCGTATAGTACCCTACATGGGTCATCAGGAAATCACCATGGATGTATCACCTTTTCTTATTTTCCTTGCTACGGCCGGTATGTGTTCAGCGGTATTCGTACAAGCTTTTATGCAACAACGCGGCCTGTCAACCGAAGGGGTGCGCATCATTCAGCGCATGAATTACAACCGCTTCAGCAACCAGGTGCATGATATAGACATCCATATCGACCTGCCGGAGCATTTTCCATCCAAGTACCGGAATGCCATTGTGAATGTGGTAAACCAGTGTCCGGTAAAGCAGCACCTGTTGCAGCCGCCTGCCTTTAATGTAATCCCGCATCTGGCTGGCGAAGAGGAGTCGAATGTAGCGTAGGTTTGTGTGGGAATGCGGGAATGTGTAGAAGCGGGAAAGCGGAAAGGCGGTTTTTAGCCCGTCTGCTGCAGGCAGGCTTGAAGTTTGGAGCTCGTAGCGGGCCGGCCTCCCCTTTAGGGGAACGAGAGGGCGCATGGGGCAATTGAGGTCTAAAAACAGATGTCTGATGACGAAAAAAATCTAAAATATTCAATCATTAATCTGCTATCTTATATCTTAACCGCAGAGAGCGCAAAGGAGATGCAATGACGCTAAGGTTTGAAGCAGAAATATAATATAGTGGGCTGTTCTGGCTGTTCTGGCTGTACTGGCTGTACTGCCTGAACTGCCTGTTCTGCCTGATCTGCCTGAACTGCCTGAGGTTCTCGAAGGCAGGTTCTCGAAGGCAGGTACTCGAAACCAGGCCTGCCCACCGCCTTTATCCTGCTCCTATCAACTCTTCTTTGCCCAGCTATCACGCAGGGTGATGGTGCGGTTGAATACCAACTTATCCGGGGTGCTGTCCGGGTCAACGGTAAAGTAGCCGAGGCGCTCAAACTGAACGGTATCGCCCGGCTGCAGTTCCTTTACCAAGGGCTCTACCAGGGCATCCTCGATAACCGTCAATGAGTCGGGATTGAGTTCGGTATGAAAATCATCCGCCAGAGCGGGGTTTTCGCTTTTAAACAACCGGTCGTACAAGCGCACCTCCACCTTTTCGGCCTGGGCCGCACTCACCCAACTTAGCGTGCCTTTTACCTTGATACCCGAGGTATCCTGTCCGGATTTGGATTCGGGATAATACTCACATTTTACCAGCACCACGTTGCCATCTGCATCTTTTTCGTAGCCGGTGCACTTCACAATGTAGCCGTATTTGAGGCGCACCATACGCTCAGGCCCCAGGCGGAAATACTTGCGTGGTGAAGGTGGGTTTTCCATAAAATCATTGCGGTCGATATACAGCTCCCGGCTAAAGGGTATCTCACGCTTGCCGGCCGCTTCATTTTCCGGATTGTTTACCGCCTGCACCATTTCCACCTTGTCTTCCGGGTAGTTCTCGATTACCAGTTTCAGAGGCTGTAAAATACCCAGTACCCGGTTGGCCTTGCGGTTCAGGTCGGCCCGCACGGCATGCTCCAGGCGGGCTACATCTATCAGGTTCTCGCGCTTGGCAATACCCACATCATGCGAAAACTGCTTGATGGCCGCAGCCGTAAAACCGCGCCTGCGCATACCCGACAAGGTAGGCATACGGGGGTCGTCCCAGCCGTTAACGATGCCCTCTTCCACCAATTGCAATAGCTTGCGCTTGCTGGTAATGGTATATGACAGATTAAGGCGGGCAAACTCAATCTGACGGGAAGGGAAAATACCCAGATTCTCGATAAACCAGTTGTACAACGGTCGATGATTCTCAAACTCCAGCGTACACAGCGAGTGTGTTACCCCCTCTATCGAATCGCATTGCCCATGGGCAAAGTCATACATCGGGTAAATATGCCATTTGTCGCCCGTGCGCGGGTGGCGGGCATGCTTGATGCGGTACATGGCCGGGTCGCGCAGCAGCATATTGGGCGAGGCCATATCTATCTTGGCACGCAGCACCCGCTCGCCTTCTTTGAATTCCCCGTTTTTCATACGCTCAAACAGGTCGAGGTTTTCCTCCACACTGCGGTTGCGCCAAGGGCTCTCCTTGCCCGGTACACTGGGCGTACCCCGCGTGGCGCTGATTTCCTCGGCCGTCTGGTCGTCCACATAGGCCTTACCGGCTTTTATCAGCTTAATGGCATATTCATACAGAATATCGAAATAATCGGAAGCGTAAAATGGCTTTCCTCCGTAGTCATAGCCCAGCCACTCAATATCACGGATGATCGCATCGATGTATTTCTGCTCTTCCTTTTCCGGATTGGTATCGTCAAAGCGCAGGTTGCAGCGGCCACCATATTTTTCTGCCAGGCTAAAATTAAGCACAATGGATTTGGCATGACCGATATGCAGGTAGCCATTGGGCTCAGGCGGAAAACGGGTAACAATCTGCTTATGCTTGCCGCTACGCAGATCCTCTTCTATAATCTGCTCAATAAAATTCAAGGGTTTTTTATCGGTGTCTGTAGTGCTCATCCCTGCCGGTTTTTTGCACTGCAAAGTAACAGCAAATTAGTGAGACCAACGGTTGCCAGTCCAAGATAATTACCACATCAAAAGTACTTATGCTTGTCGTGCTTAACAGACTATCACCGGCTTTATCTGTACCTTCAGATCAAGGCGTTACTACTCGTAGCTTACCTTGTACACACACACTGTATGCCCCCCGCCTACCTGATAGCGCCCCTGTGCAGTAGAAAGCAGGTATTTATCACCGGCCGCCAGTTCCAGGCCTACCGGAAAAGAATCGGCTGCAATACTAGCTACCAGCTTCATAGCTTGGGTATCCACCACGGCAATTTTACTGGCATTATTCACACTGGCAAACACATAACGACCGTCTTCGGGTATCACAATTGTGCGCGCACCTTTGCCCACAAAGCAACTTTCTACCGGCAGGCGGCTGCTCTGGCCGGCATGCGCCAGCCGGTCAGCAATCAGGTCGTGCCAGTTGAGCTTGTCCACATAGCCGTTCACATTGGTGCTCATATACAGGTAATCGCCTTTGATAAGCAGGTGGCGGATATTGGCATGCGGGGTAAAGGTTGTACCCAGATAGGCAAAATCGTTGGTTACATCAAAAACAGCAATACCACCCCCACCCATACGTCCTACCAGCAAATAGCGGCTATCGGGTGTAAAAGTGGTACCCCGCAGGCAGTAGCCGCAGTTTTTATCGCGGTTTACCTTCTCTCCCGCATCAAAGTTGAGATTCAGGCGCTTGTTTACCGTAAGATGCTTCACATAGTGAAAAGCCATCGGGTCATCACCCGTTATATCGATCACGCCCAGGGTGTTGTCACCCCAATGGGTAATTACCACATAGCGGTTGTCGGGCGAGCTGGCAATCATTTTGGGTAAAATACCGGTCGGCATTACCCGTACAATCTCATCCTTTTCCGTATCGATGATAGCCACAGCCGAAGGGCTTTGTGAATTGCGGTCATAACTTCTGCGGTAGTAGGTGACCCACAGGTAGCGGCCATTATGTGAAAAGGTACTTTCCACCGGCTTGCCTTTAAAAATATTGAAATCACTCTGGCGGTATTTGTAATGATAATCAAAAGGTTGGTACTCCCCGTCTTTAAATAAATGCTGATTACTGCTGTTGAAAACATGGTGTATTACCTTGAGCTTCTTAAGTGAATCGAGGCTGTAGACAACCGTACGAAAGCCCTCCAGCGAGTGCACGTAAAACTTATTGGCCTGCGGCAGGTAATTTATCGATTTGGGCGACTGGATATCCCGGTCATAATGGTCGTTGGCATCAGCGGTTCTGGCCACCCGGTTTTGAAAACGCGCATACAAGGTAAGGCTCACTGGCGCTGCGGCCGGCACAGAAGTAGTGCCGATAGCCGTATAAATAGCTTCTTCCTCAGGTTGTGCCATAGCCAGATGACCAAGCATCATCAGCCATAAATAAAAGTGCCGTACAGGGATTGTTAAGTGCATAAATCTGTTTTTTTGGCGGCAAGGCTAAGGTTTTTTAGGCGGAAAACAAAAGCCTGCTTTCATAACTGGCGACAGGAACATGCATTCAATTTTTATTCTACCTGCACCACCTTGTCTTTTTGCGCAGTAATCTCACCAAATGACGTAAGTGACAAGTCATGCCGGCTAAGTATTTCCTCAAAGGCAGCCACCTCTTCGGGAGCCACGGCAATAAGCAGCCCCCCACTGGTTTGCGGATCGCACAGGGTGGCACGTTGCTGTTCGTTGAGAGCTGACACCTTATGGCCATAGCTCTTGAAATTACGACCGGTACCACCGGGCATGCATCCCAGTGAAATATAGTGATCTATCCCGGCAATCAGCGGCACCTCCTCAGCCCTGATGGTAGCACTCACACCACTGGCCTCGCACATTTCCACCAGGTGGCCGAGCAGGCCGAAGCCGGTAACATCGGTTAGGGCATGTACTCCTGCCAGGCCTCCCAAATCACTCCCTATTTTATTGAGCCGCAGCATCCAATCGGTAGCCAACCGCTCGTCTACCTGCCGTAGGAGCTTTTTTTTACGGGCGGTAGTCAGGATACCGATTCCCAGTGGCTTGGTCAGGTACAGATGGTCGCCCGGCCGGGCTCCGGCATTGGTTTTCAGGCGGTTACGCTCCACCATACCGGTCACCGCCAGTCCGAAAATCGGTTCGGGTGAGTCGATAGAGTGCCCACCGGCCAGTGGTATGCCGGCATCGGCACAGGCCTGGCGCCCGCCTTCTATCACCTGACGCCCCGTTTCTGCCGGCAGCTTATCCAGCGGCCAGCCGAAGATCGAGATAGCCAGCAGCGGCCGCCCGCCCATAGCATACACATCCGAAATGGCGTTGGTAGCCGCTATACGGCCGAAGTCAAAAGGATCATCTACAATAGGCATGAAGAAATCGGTGGTACTGATCAACGCCCGTTGTTCGTCAATCGCCATAACAGCCGCATCATCTTTATGGTCGTTGCCCACCAGCAGGTCGGCAGCGTCAATACCCTGCTTTACACCGGCCAGGATGTCATCCAGCACAGCCGGAGCTATTTTGCAACCGCAGCCGGAACCATGTGAGTACTCGGTAAGTCTGATTTTGTTCATACTGTAGTTTTCTTAACAGCCACCAGCACCTGGCGGGCGTGCTCCGCAGGGTTATTCCCTTGTAGGTTTACCTCTGTCACCCGTCCCGCTTTGTAAGTGCGGGCGCTATGGGCATAGGCCTTGTCGTAATAGTGCAGGAGCAGACGCACGGCAGCCGGCAGGTCACCTTTTTCCAGCAGCCCTATCGCCTCCTGCACATGCTGACCACCCATGCGCTGCCTGAGCCTGGCAATACGCTCGCTAAGCTCAGCTACCGGAAAATGACCATAATGGCGAATGATATTCTTGATGCGCTCCTCCACCGGCAGGGTTACCGCCACTACCGGAGCACGGTTCATATTCTGCCACAGGCTCTCAGGCAAATATACCTTACCAATGGTCAGGCTCTCACTCTCCACCCATACCGGTTGTTGTTTGTCAAATGTACGGGCAGCTTGCAAGAGATCATTCTGAAACTGCTGGGTAGTGGGCTGTGGCGGCATGCCCAGTCCTCCAAAGGCGGAGCCGCGATGGTGCGCCAGGCCCTCCAGGTCAAGTACCTGTTCACCCATGTCTGCCAGAGCCTGCAATATCTCCGTCTTGCCCGAACCGGTAGGGCCTTGCAAGACAATCAGGTTGGTGAGGGCGGCAAAAAAATCATGCAGATATTGCCGGTAGGCCTTGTAGCCGCCTTGCAACACCGCTGTCTGCAAACCGGCCGTCTCAAACAACCAGGCCATTTTTTCGCTGCGCATACCACCACGCCAGCAGTACACCTGCAAGGGTCGGCCGGCCGCCACTTGTCGCGCCTGGTCGGCCAGGGGTCTTAATTTGGGCCCGACAAGCTCCAGCCCCAGATCAATGGCCTGCTGGCGACTGCGCTGCTTATATACCGTGCCTACCCGCGCCCGTTCCTGATCGTCAAAAAGCGGAATATTGACAGCCCCCGGGATATGCCCGCG
>WFNR01000145.1 GCA_015488485.1 Cyclobacteriaceae bacterium
ATAGCCGATGTTACGTCAATCACAGCATCCGTAGTGCCTAAGGTATTTACCAATCGAAGATTAGAAATATTATCATAAATCTTCATCAGGTTATCCGGATCAAAGCCAAAGTCACCATTGTTAATTGCAGCATTTAAGGCATTATTAACCGCAGTTTGTGTAAATATACCCGACCCATCCGCTGCTATTAATATGACATTAGGTGCTGCCAATTGGCCAGGAATCGTACCACTTTGTGTTACTTCATCATACATTAAATCGAAGTTATAAGCAGCATTTCCCACAAATCCGGCACCGGGATTATTAATTGTTAACCCAGTAATTGCTATTTCGATAAAAGCTTCGGCATAGGCGCCTGAGCCATTACCTGCTGCATCGGTAATAGTGACTGTGGGTGAGGCAATATAACCTTCACCTCGATTTGTTACCTGGGTGATGATTTCCGAGCCAGGTTCCTGGGGCATTGTTATTGTGCCACTCAGTGTAAAAGTAGGAATAGCCCTTCCTATTTGGACAAAATTGCCCAACGTAAATCCACGACCGGCAGGGGGCGGAGCATCAAACACCACTCTGGCGCCCGGCACGGTGGGAATGTTGTCAGGAAAATAATTAGGCCCAAAAGAAGTAAGAATATCACGGTATTCAGGTCTGGGCAGGTCTTGTCCGTTAATGCCGTTGATCGCTATGCGCTGGTTGGCCTGAATATCAGGGACAGTCAGGTTAAAATTTACTC
Organism: Cyclobacteriaceae bacterium; assembly: GCA_015488485.1. Classification (GTDB taxonomy): domain Bacteria; phylum Bacteroidota; class Bacteroidia; order Cytophagales; family Cyclobacteriaceae; genus S012-113. The sequence goes on from WFNR01000145.1 coordinate 734, forward strand.
CGGCAGGCACCGCCATGCTGTATGCCCCAGTTGTATTATCCACAGTGGCACTGCCAATATTTTGAACATTATTGGTAGCAAAGAAATAATTGATAATAACAGATGAGTTAACAACCAAGTTGTCATTAAAATCAGCAGTAATAACCACATCCTGGGGTACTTCGGGCGTACTATTGGTCAGGTCCGTTTCAATGGTCACCACTCCTGATACGGTAGCGGTGGCCGTATTGGTGCTAATTACGGTAATCACCGAATTCTCTACTACCGGCTTAGGAATTACATTGCCATTTATAATCTCATAGTGTACACCCTCTTTTAATGGCCCAAAATCCAAAGTTAAATGAGCATCAATGATATTGTTGCCAGTAATTGTCAGGTTATTACCACCTACAGCCACCCGGCTAAAGTACACCTGTCCTTCAGTATCTGTGGTCAGGGTCTGCTTGTCCAACGTACCATCTGATGCCGCTGACCCTAAAGATACTTCCAGGTTTTCAATACCTACACCGTCAGTATTTACAACCTTCACCTGGTAGCTTACCAACTCACCGGCAGCATTCAAAGCTTCCAGTTGGCGGGCAGCGTTCAGTGAATCCTGCTTATTGGCCAATTGCATTTGCAGTTCCAGCAAGTCTTTTTCTGTGAACTGGTCTTTACATGACGAAACCAGAAAGCCAACCGTGAATAAGATAGAAATTGCAGTAAATAAACTTTGCACTGTTTTCATAGAGTCATCATTTTAAGTTAATTTTTAATTTGTTTAAAATATTTGATAAGAGAAATTAAAACTTAAGCCTGTCGAATATAACTTTTCGGTTAATTCAACAATAATGGTCTCCGTACGGTTAAGATCTACAAAACCCCTCCGGTAACGGACTTCAACTGTAAACCAATGTCCGTTTTGCAACCTGGCATCCAAGGCCACCCCAGCATAACCGCTAAAATTATGTTTATAATATTCAAGGCTTACATCATCTATGGTATTGGACACCATGCCTTGCGTGCCGTCAACAAAATAGAAAATCTTATCATTCTTTTCATATGCCTTAAAATTATAGGAGTAGCTCCCTCCCAGCAATAACCTGGGCACTACACCGCCCCCGGCCAGTTTCGGCAAGGTAATGCGAACGATAACCGGTACCTCCAAATTATTCAGATACACGTTCCTGTTTATATATCTAACATAGTCAACCAGGCCATCGTATGAAGGCATAAATTGGTTTAAAGCTCTAGTGTACTCTGTGCGACCACCGCCTTGCAAGCTGTAGAGAAGTTCACCTTGCAAATCAAGGAAATCCGTCAATACATAACGAACGACCCCCCCGGCATTAACACCTATCGTGGCGAGCGGCTGGTCAAACTGGTTGAGGTTAACACCCAGCAGCGCACCTATTCTTAAAGCATGATTTTTTTCGCCAACAGTAGAGCCTGGCGCTGCATCCTGTGCCTTGCAAACAGATACCTGACCCAAAACAACAACACATAATGCGCCAAACAACCACTTTTTAATCCTTGAATCTTTCATTCACTAAACTATTGTTTTCTTTTTATTGATTAAATGCTTTTATGTAGTATAAGGTAATCGCTTTTTTATATTTATATTGTACAAAAAAATAATTTTTTAGTTACATTCGCAACACATGTGCGATTTTTTTTGCATTGAATATTAAACCGGGAATTGTCATTAGAAAATCTAATAACAATTGACGAATTGAAAATCAATGGGTTACGAAGCTAATCGTATTATCCAAAAGAGATTTTCAATTGTCACGGTTAACCTCCTACGAGTAGTGACGATAAATGTCACTATGATACATCAGACACGACTGTAGGAGTCGTCTGACCTGACAAGTTATTGGTAAACAATAACTTCGTCAGCTCATGGCGATGCTGCCAGAGCATGACAAGCTTCGCTTCGTCATGCCCGAAGGGTGCCATGAATCCGGACCGCCAGCGTCCGGGTGCTCTGGTATCCAGACCGCCAGCGTCCGGGCAAAATTGTCAATTCTATTGACAATTTTGGGTTAAAGTTAGTTCTATCATACCAGCCAGTTAAAAATTCCAGGTACTGAGAGTTTACTCGCTTCTCGGTTCGCTTTTTCATTTAAAAATTTCAACCCAACGCTTCATATTGCAACTGGTCGAAGATATTTGCAGCCTGTCGATTGAACCTTTTTTATTACGAACCTGTACTCTACCTTTGATATTAGCCAACTAGTAGAAAGCAAATCCTCTGGGCGATAGATCAATAATTGCTATCAGTTCAGAGGATTTTGCCTTTTTAGCCTAAACAGGTTGATTTTTAAGAACGAATCAACTCTCTTGCGCTCTCCAGGGCATTTTCCGAGGGGCTGTCGCCCCCTATCATACGGGCAATCATGGTTATTTTCTCTTCTTCGTTAAGCTGCCGCACCATGCTTACCGAACGCTCTCCGTCAATTGCTTTATATACATAATAATGCGCTTGTCCTTTGGCGGCAATCTGCGGTAGATGGCTGATAGCGATCACCTGATGACCGCTGGCCATCTGTTGCATCATCTTAGCCATTTGCAGGGCTATCTCGCCCGACACCCCGGCATCCACTTCATCAAACACCATGGTGGGCAGAGCGGTTTTGTCGGCCATTATGTATTTAATACAAAACATAAGCCGCGAAAGCTCCCCGCCTGAGGCCACCTTGTGTATAGGTGCAGGCGCTACACCTTTGTTGGCCGAAAAGGCTATCACTATCTTATCGATACCCTGCGATCCGGGCTCCTGCTCACTACGTTCTACGGCCACGCTGGCTTGTGGCATGCCAAGTTGTTGTAAGAGGCTGACGATTTGCTGCTCAAAATCGGTAAAAACCGCCTGCCGCTGGTGGCTTAGCTCACTGGCGGTAGCCAGCATGGCCGCATGGCTTTCCTCCACCCGGGCTTGCATAGTCTTGATTTGTTCATCAAGATGCCCGGCCAGGAAGGTTTCCTCGGCCAGTTTATCGCGGATAGCCAGCAGGCCGGCAATATCCTGCACATGGTGCTTGTTTTGCAGGTGGTAGATCAGGCTTAATCGCTGGCGCACCTCTTCGGCCCGGCCGAAATCTACCTCTACCATCTCCTCCTGCTGCTCAATCTCCCTGGTCAGGTCGGCCAACTCGATGCGGGTGCTCTCCAGGCGCTCCAGTAAGGCAGCCAGGCTTTCACCATAACCGCTCACCTGGGCCAGCATTTGTCGTGCCTCGGCCAGCATGGCCTGGGCATTGATTTCCTGGCGATCCAGCAGTGCCAGTATGCCTGTCAGATTGGTTTTGATCTCCTCGGCATGCTCCAGCAGGCGTAGTTCCTCTTCCAGTTGCTGCTGTTCGTCAGCCTGCAGATTGGCTTCTTCCAGTTCATTAAGCAGAAATTCATTAAAATCATGCTCCTGCTGCAGCCGATCCGCTTTTTCCTGCAGCCCGGCCAGTTGCTGGCGGGCTTGCTGCCAGGCTTTGTATTGTTCCCGGTAAATGGCGAGCAGCCCGGCCGTGCCGGCAAATACATCTATAATCTGCAGCTGATAGCCGGCCTGCCCGAGCAGCAGGGTCTGGTGTTGTGAGTGTATATCCATTAAGTGACTGCCCAGCTCTTTCAAGATATCGAGCGTTACCGGTGTATCGTTGATAAAAGCACGCGACTTTCCGGCCGGGGTGATCTCCCTGCGAATCAGGGTGGCGGTTTCATAATCCAGATCGTGCTGTTCAAAAAAATCCTGCAGTCCGTAAGCGGCTATATCAAACTCCCCCTCAATCACACATTTCTTATCCCGATCGTATAACACTCCGGTATCGGCCCGCTTGCCAAGCAGCAGGCCCACCGCCCCCAGCATAATAGACTTGCCGGCCCCGGTCTCACCGGTAATGATATTCAGCCGGGCATCAAAAACCAGGTCGAGGCTGGCGATCAGGGCATAGTTGGTAATGGTCAGGCGGCTAAGCATAGTGCTATATTATAAAAATTACCGCAATGATAGCAGGAGTAAACCCGAAATCCACCGGCCGAATCAGTTCTACTGCAAAATTTTACCGTAAAGTTCGGATTTGTTGGGGTTAAGCTCCACCAGTAGATTATAGGCTTTTCGTTTTTCGGCCAGAGAGGCATCGGTAAAAATGTTAACCAACTCATCGTTTTTGGCATCGAAGAAAGCGATGAGGACAATAGAAGAAGGGTTATAGCCTTTGAGTGCTTTCACTTTTTCGAGGAGCTCAAGCGTATACTTGCGGCAGGTCTGCGGGTCTTTCTCAAATACATCCAGGCCCAGGCGATGATAGCGGTACAATGCTTTGCGAAATTCTTCGACCCGCGGATTGAGCAGCTCCTGAATCAGCGCATAGCGATTGCGGGTACTTTCCAGGCCGCTCCAACCGGGAAAGCCCGACTGGGCAGCATTTTCCACTACCACTTGCGCTTTCTGGAAATAAGGCGTGCCGGCCAGTTCCCCGAAGCTGTCGTAATCGAGCCCGAGGATCACATAGGCATAAAAAGCCAGCATGGAGGTGAGGTTGGAGGTATAGCTGTTGTCATTAAACTCAAGCGGCATGGATTCTATATATTCAAAGGCCCAGTCGCGGTCGGCAAAATTGAAGAGGATGGACTCGTAAGTAGTATTGTACACCGGCCGTGAACTGCGTATCTGCACAGTGGCTTTGAACGAGCCAATGCTGGGCATTTCGGTCAGGTTGATGGAAAAACTGCATTTTATCCTTTCCACCGGTTGAAATTCATCACTGGTCCAGTCGCGGCCATTCATAAAATTTTCAATGGCCGTTTCCATATCCTGAAACACCCTGCGGTCGGAAGTCTGTATCTGGTCGGCATTGATCACTACATCGCAATTGAGATCCTGGGCACGAAGTTGACCGGCCAGCAAAATGCTTAAAAAAATTAACGGCTTATGCAAGTTGTGAAATAATTTCATCAATGATGTCTTTGGCCACTTCGGTCTTACTTTTCAACTGAAATTCTTTGATTTTATTATCCTTGCCGACAATTGTTATCTTGTTGGTGTCATACCCAAAGCCGGCTCCGGGCTCAGTAAGAGAATTAAGCACGATAAAATCCAGATTCTTGCGTTGTAGTTTTTCACGGGCGTGCTCCAGGCCGTTCTCAGTTTCCAGCGCAAAACCCACCATGAACTGATGTTTCTTGTCTTTACCCAGACTTTGGGCTATATCAATAGTGGGGGCTAACTTGAGTTGCAGGTCGCCTTTCTTCTTTTTGATTTTTTCTCCGGCCGGATTACGAGGCGTATAATCAGCTACAGCAGCCGCCAGTATTACTACATCCTGCCGGTCAAACCTTTCGCGGCAAGCTTCATACATTTGTTGGGCGGTAATAACATTCACCAAATTTATTTCCTGCAGCTTATCGGCCGGCAGGGTGTTGGGGCCCAGCACCAGGGTTACGTCTGCACCGCGGGCTTTGGCTTGCAGGGCCAGCTCCAGGCCCATTTTGCCACTGGAGTGATTGCCCACAAAACGTACCGGGTCGATAGGTTCGTAGGTAGGGCCGGCTGTTATGAGTACTTTTTTGCCACGCAATGGCGCCTTACTTACAGCAAAGTTCTCGAGCCAATCGACAATGTGCTCGGGCTCAGCCATGCGGCCGGTGCCGGTAAGGCCACTGGCCAGCTCGCCATGTTCAGCCGCTATCAAATGGTTGCCATAGCCCTCGAGGCGCTGTATAGCCGCCTGGGTAGCCGGGTGGCGGTACATATCCAGGTCCATAGCCGGGGCCAGTACCACCGGGCAGCGGGCCGACAGATATACCGCTCCCAGAAGATTGTCGGCCTGCCCTTGTGCCAGTTTGGCCATGGTATTGGCGGTAGCCGGAGCTATCAGCAAAACATCGGCCCAAAGACCCAATTCCACGTGGTTGTGCCAGGTGCCATCATCAGCATTGGCAAAATCACTCAGTACCGGGTGGCCGCTCAGCGTAGCCAGGGTAAGTGGGGTAATGAATTCACGGGCGGCCGGGGTCATTACCACCCGCACTTGTGCACCGGCCTTCACCAACAGCCTGACTAGCACAGCTGTTTTGTAAGCCGCAATGCTGCCGCATACTCCCACCAATATCTTTTTCCCCCGGAGCATGCCTGGTTAGTGATTATTGCCCGGCTTCTTCTTCCTCTTCTTCCTTCTCACGCCAGATGAGCTGGTCGTTGAGGAACTCTTCAGTAGCCAGGGTGGTAGGCTTGGGCATGCGCTCGTAGAAGCGCGAAATTTCGATCTGCTCACGGTTTTCAAAAATCTCTTCCAGGTTGTCAACCGTGGAGGCAAACTCAGCCAACTTGGCATTGAGTTCTTCTTTCATGGAAGCCGATATCTGGCGGGCACGTTTGGCAATGACCGCCACCGATTGATACACATTGCCGGTTTTATTGGCAATCTCTTCCATGTTGCGGGTTTGCAAGGTAGCTTGAACACTCATGTCTTATAGTAATTTTGGTAGTTTTTGCAATTTATTTACAGCATCATCAAAATATTTGCCGGCTTGCACCAAATAGGCGCTGTCCGGATAATCCTCGGCATATTCCTCGTACATCGCCACCACCTGCTTGTAGCGCTCGCGCTGCTTGGAAGGAATACTCTTTTGGGCCATGATATAGGTGGCTTCAATTTTCAGAAACTGCAACTCGGCATTAAACTTGGAATCCGGATAATCCATGGCAAAATTATCTATGGCCACCACGGCACTTTTCAGGTAACCGATTTTATGATAAAGCTTGGCACTGTGGTATGCTTTGGTCTCCAGTTTTACCTGCAACTCCCTGATAATCTGGTTGGCCTGTACGGTAAACTTGCTTTCCGGATTGCGGTTGATAAATATCTGAAATGCCTGAATGGCTTCCCGGGTGCTGGTTTGGTCAAGGCTGTACACGGGCGAACTTTGGTACAAGGAATAGGCATACATAAACTGAGCTTCGTTGGCCAGCTCACTGCGTGTGTAGGTTTCGTAGAAATTTTTGAAATAATGGGCACTCAGAATATACTGACGATCTTTGTAATGTGCATAAGCATAATAAAACTGGGCCTGCTCACCTTCCACCTTACCACGGGTAAGGGGCAATACCTCCTCGAACAGGGCAATGGCACGATAATAGTCGCCCTCCTCATAATAGCGCATGGCACCATCGAATTTGGCCTTCCAGTCATCGCTTTTCTGCAATTTGCGGAAGTCGGAACACCCGGCTATGGCCAATAGAGCAAGTACAACAAAAAAAGCCTTGTTTAATTTCATATCACGCGGACGCCCAAATAAGCCTGCAAATATAGTGAGTAAATTTTATTTCAAATCGTGTGACTTGTACATTTGTCTGCATAACCGCGATTACCAAACCTGATGTTTGACCCGCAAAACCTGCAAATAGTTGTAACCGCAGACGGCTCGCACTCGCTGCGATTGCCCGGTATGGATGAAACCTACCACTCCACACACGGGGCGCTTACCGAAAGCCGGCATGTGTTTATCAATAATGGCTTGCAGGCCTGGCTGGCAATCAACAAGGAGGCTAGCCAGGTGCACATATTGGAGTATGGTTTCGGCACCGGCCTCAATGCTTTGCTTACCTGCTTAACCAACACACCGGCTACTATTGTCTATCATAGCCTCGATAAGCACCGGCTGCCGGCTGCTATCACCACCCGGTTGAACTATGGTACGTTGCTGCAGGCGGCAGAAATTTTTGAACGTTTGCACGCTGCACCGTGGAACAAAGCGATAGAGATACGACCCGGATTTATCCTGCATAAGATTGACAGCGATTTTGCCGGCTACCGCCATGCCGGCCCTTGTCAGGTCATTTATCCCAGAATTGTCATTAGAAAAAATCTCTAATGGCCGTCATTAGAGATTTATTGCTGTAATGGATTGATAATTAAACTATTATGCTTGATTTTTTAGCACAAAATTATCAATATTGAGTGTACTTTTTTCTTACACGCCAATGGACTTGA
>WFNR01000146.1 GCA_015488485.1 Cyclobacteriaceae bacterium
ACAACGGTGCCATGGAAGGAATAAACCTGGCATTCGGAGCCGAGTACAGGGTAGAAACCTACAACCTGATAGCCGGAGAAGAAGGCTCATATCGTAACTACGGTACCGTAAACCTGGTTGATACCACTGGTGGTGTGAGCTTTATCAATGAATCATCTACCACCAATATTATGTACAACCGCCCGGGTGGTGCTCAGGTATTCCCCGGCTTTCGTCCCTCCAACGAGCTAAAGGAAAGCCGAACGGCAGTAGGTCTTTATGTGGATACTGAATTCAACTTCACCAGCAACTTCTTTATAGATGTAGCCGCCCGCTTTGAAAACTACAGCGATTTTGGCAATACGCTCAACGGTAAGCTGGCGCTGCGCTGGGCTATTGTTGATCAATTTGCACTGCGCGGAGCAGTAAGTACAGGTTTCCGTGCCCCGTCATTGCATCAACGTTACTTCAACAACACCTCCACTATATTTACCACAGTAAATGGAGTAACGGTCCCCAATGAAGTAGGTACCTTCCGCAACGACAGCCGTCTGGCCAAGTTGATCGGTATTCCGAGCCTTACCAATGAGAACTCGTTCAACGTAAGTGCCGGTTTTACCTACGACATTATGGAAGGCCTTAACCTGACTATTGACGGTTATCTGGTTACGGTAAACAACCGGGTGATCCTGACCGGACAATTCAAGCCTACCGGTGACCCGAACAACGAGATTGACAAAATACTGGCCTCACAAGGTGCCAGCCGGGCGCAGTTCTTTGCCAATGCCATCGATACCAAAACCAGAGGGCTGGATGTAATCTTGTCATACGACAAGCCCATCAATGCCAACAGCAGTTTCAAAGCCGTATTGGCTGGTAACTTTACCAAGACAACGGTAGAAAACATCAACTTCCCCGATGTATTGAATACGCCTGAACTGCAGGATTCATATTTCAGCCGTGAGGAGGAATCGCGTTATACTACCGCCACTCCGCAGTCTAAAATCAATCTGGGTTTGTTCTACAATCTGAAATGGTTCCATACAAACCTCAATATTGTACGTTTTGGTGAGGTTACCGCCAAAACCGGTAGCCGTACCGATGAAAGCACCTGGATCGACCAGACTTTCTCGGCCAAGATCGTTACCGATTTGTCGCTCGGTTTCGACCTGACCAAAAACCTGAACCTGACCATAGGTGCCAACAACCTGTTCAATGTTTATCCTGACAAGAACCGTGAAGAATATCGCAGTTCCAACCGCTTTATTTATTCACGCAGGGTGAGCCAGTTTGGCGCCAATGGTGGTTACTATTTTGGCCGCCTGATTGTGCGATTCTAAGCAAACCGGCCCCAACAAAAAAGGCAGTCAATTATGGCTGCCTTTTTTGTTATCCATTCACAACTTCCTGCCTGCGAGCGTATCCGCTTACCAATAATATCGTATTTTTGAATAAGGGCATTTTTTACAATAAAATGAAGGACAATAATTCTTATTCCGTTTTCCCTTTTGCCGCCATTATCGGACAAGAAAAAATGAAGCTGGCACTCATGCTCAATGCCATTTATCCAGCCATTGGCGGGGTGCTTGTTATGGGTCACCGCGGTACTGCCAAGAGCACCTCGGTTCGCGCCCTGGCCGACCTGCTGCCCTTACGCCAAAAAGAGCCGCTGGTGGCTGAAATGAACATCAATGAACGCAGCGAGCAGATCGTGATCCAGGAAGCACATGATGAAGACAGCCACGTGCCAATGGTAACCTTACCACTCAGTGCCACCGAAGACCGGGTGGTGGGCACCCTTGATATTGAAGCCGCTCTGGCACATGGCAGGCGCTCTTTCGAGCCGGGCTTGCTGGCCAAGGCGCATGGCGGCTTTTTGTATATCGATGAGGTAAACCTGCTGGATGACCACCTGGTGGACTTGCTGCTGGATGTAGCGGCCAGTGGCGTGAATATTGTGGAGCGCGAAGGGCTGAGTGTGCGTCATCCGGCCAAATTCGTGCTGGTAGGCTCCGGTAATCCCGAAGAAGGCGACCTGCGTCCACAGCTCCTCGACCGCTTCGGCCTTTATACCCAGGTTACCACCCTTACCGATGTGGACAAGCGGGTAGCGGTAATCAAAAATACCGAAGCCTTTCGCAGCGATCCGGTTGCTTTCTCACAGCAGTGGCAGGCCGAGCAACAAAAACTGCAAAAACAAATCATCCGGGCTATGGAACTACTACCTGAAGTGGTACTCCCCGAAAACCTGTTGGCCAAGACTATCGAGCTCTGCCTGTCGCTTAAAATTGACGGCCACCGGGGGGAGATTACCATTTCCCGGGCAGCCCGGGCGCTAGCAGCTTTGAACGGACGCACCAAGGTAACTGCGGCCGATATCCGCGAAGTAGCGCCTATGAGCCTGCAACACCGCTTGCGCAAAGACCCGCTTGAGAAGATCGACTCACTGCAAAAAATAGAGAATATTCTAACCGAGATACTACCGGTATCATGAGTACCTTCCCGGGACTAAAAGACCCCTATCTGGCCCTTACGCTGCTGGCTATTGAGCCGGCTCTGCAAGGGGCGCTCATTGCCGGTCCGGCCGGTACCGGTAAGTCCAGGATGGCGCGCCTGGCACGCAAGCTGTTCCCTGCCGATAGCCCTTTTATAAATGTGCCGCTAAGCTGCTCGCTGAGTCAACTGGTGGGCGGCATCGACATAGAGCGCTCACGCCAGGCCGGCAAACTGATAGCCCAGCCCGGTCTGCTGGCAAGGGCGCATGGCGGTGTTTTGTATATAGATGAAATTAACCTGCTACCCAATGAGCTAAGCACAGTAATTATGCAGGCACTTAGCCGGGGCGAGGTACAACTGGAGCGCGAAGGCCTTTCTTATACCTATCCGTCCCGCTTTGCAATCATCGGTACCTTTAACCCGGCCGAACGGGAGCTACCAGCTCCTTTTTACGACCGCCTGGCTTTTCTGGTATATTCCGAAACCATCAGCCATCTGGGCTGGCGCATGTTCGTTACTGCCCGCCAGCAACATGAAATGGATATACCCGAAGACGTAATCAGCCGGGTAGCCAGGGCCCGTGAAATATTACCGCAGGTAACCATTACCGACAAGCAAATAGAAAAGCTATGCCAATATGCCCATGAACTGGGTGTAGAAGGCAACCGGGCCGAGATACTGGCGGTACGTTGCGCCAAGGCCAATGCCGCCCTCAATTTTCGTGAGCCGGTAACTCACGAAGACCTGTATCTGGCGGTGCGCCTTGTATATATGCCACGCCTGGGTAACCATGCCTTGGTTGACAGCGATTTGGCGCGTAAGATAAATGCCCCGGAAAGCCGGCCACAGAAAAAAGACCGACAGCCCAACACCAGTGGCGAACAGCCCCAACAGGGACATACCAACTCCGGACAGGGTAAAAAGCACGAAAGTGAAGGGCGCCAGAAAGAAGAAGAGAATAGCGGTGCCGGCAGCGGTACAAAAGCACGGCCGCACGACCTTATACCCGAAACGGATGAGGAGGAATTCACAGCCGAACTGCCACGCTTTAAAGGCAGCACCGCGGGCACGCCACCGGCAGGCAAGCATCAATTGGCCAAAAACCTGCAACGCGGACGCCATGTGGGTTCGGTACCCGGGCTACCCGGCAAAGGACGCCTCGATCTGCTGGCTACCCTTAAGTCGGCTGCCCTGAACAACCCCTTGCAGCCTCCGGGCGAACGCCTCAAAATCAGAAAAGCGGATTTCCGTATCAAAAAATACCAACAGCGCTCGGGCCTGTTGTTCATCTTTGCAGTAGATGGCTCCGGCTCGATGGCCATCAATCATTTTGAAGCTGCTAAAGGAGCAGCCCTGCAATTGCTCGAAAAAGCCTATGTGTATCGCGACCAGGTGGCGCTTATCTACTTCCGCCACAAACAAGCCCAACTGCTGCTGCCTCCGGGCGCCAGCGTAACGAGCGCAGCAGCCGCCTTGCGCAAAATCAGAGCCGGAGGTAAAACACCTCTGGGTACCGCCCTGCTCAAGACTATCGAACTGGTGAAGAAGAACAAGGCGCAAAAAGCTACGCCTGGCACCGTTTTAGTTTTGTTTACCGATGGCAAAGCCAACCAGCCGCATCGCGAGCATGACGGCCGCGACCCGCAGGTGGCCGCCATGGATGAATTGAAATCGATCTGCCCTGCCCTGCAGGAGCAACTCACCGCTTGCCTGGTATTCGATACCCGCATGGGTCGCCAGGAAAACCCCTATGGCATCGAGCTGGCCGATATGCTTGGCGCCAGCTACATACGGCTGCCCAAGGCCACCACCGAAGAGGTGATGGCGGCTGTAAACCGGCAGACAAAACGCCTAAGATAATTTTTTACAACAATCATATTACAAGGTTTATCAGGATTTTTGTAGACCAAACAATTCACCTGTCAAGATTATATCCAACATATAATTTGCAATTTTAAACCGCAGGAGTAAAGGAATACTAAACAAAATACTATCTTTGTCAAAACAAATTAATTCTTAATAAAATGAAAAAACTACTCACCTGGTGTTTACTAACCCTATCAATCACTGCCTATGGTCAAAAAGAAGCTGTAATGGCCAGACTTGAAGAATTGGGCATAAAGGCCAATTTTCTTAATACAAGTCTGCAAGATCATGATGCAGTTTATTATTTTAATTTCAAGACCATTACCAACAACGGCACCAACAACATTGTTGATGCCGGTTATTTTGATCCACGCAAGCCAATTGGTGACCGATGGGTATTGGAAACCGTAAATGGCGAATCACCCACTAAAAAGGAGTTTAAAAAATTTGATAAGCTGCATAATACCGAACAACCTGAAATAAATGGCAAGGTAGCGGATGATTCCTGGAAAATAGACAGTGAAACAGATGATATGCTGGCGATAAGCTTCCAATATGACAGAGCTACTTTACCTAAAAAATATGCTTTTCTGGCAGATTGTACCGGTCGGGCATTTATCAACAAAAATACTCATCAACTGGAGCGAGCCGAATTTACCAATGATAAGCCCCTGAAAGTTAAAATTTTTAATGTACAAGATTTAAAAATGACTATCGAATACCAGCATATCCCTGAAGATGATGTATTTGTAATCAAAAATGAGGATCTGGACATGAAAGTAAAACTACTGGGTCAGTTGGTAGAAGTGGAAGAAGTAAACGAATACGACAATTACAAAAAAGTTAAATAGTTGTTTCACTTGTTAAAATGTAAACTGATGAAGTATTTATTTATCCTGCTGTTGTTTGTAGCTGTAGTCAACCCGGGTTATGCACAAGATGCCAAATGGACTTCCGGCAATTCATTGTCAGTAAGTTTCCCGATGGGTACTATGGCCGATACTTATGATCTTGGTTTGGGTATTTACGGTAATATCGATTACCATATGAATAAACTCCTGGCTCTACGTTTCGATTTGGGATGGAACCGGTTTTCAGGTTCGGGTATCGTGGACCCCAATACCGGCCTTACTGAAGATATCCAACAAACCATTTGGGAAATCACGGCCGGTGTGCGGCTTAAACTGGCTGTTTTTTATATTGAAGGCCGGGGCGGGTATTTTACCGGGGTTTCTTCATTTGGTGTTGTGCCGGCCGTTGGGCTGCGTTTGGGTAAATTTGATATTCAGGGCAATATGGTGTTAGCCGGTAACGACCAATGGGCCGGGGTACGCCTGGGCTACTATTGGGTTACAAATTGATTCTCATTATCAACGCAAAGGCCTGCACTTGTTGTGCAGGCCTTTTTTTGTTCCTTTGGATAGCTTGTATAAAGTTCAAAAACCGGTTTACATTTTAACCACTTTTGCGCGTATCGATCCTTTTTCGCTCAGCATGCTAATTACATAAATACCTGAACGCCAGTTGCCGGCATCGGGAATTACAAAATCAAGATTACCGCGATCGTCAGCCTGCTGTTTACCCTGGTAATATTGGCGACCAAACTCGTCCACCACCACTACCGGTACGTTCTCAAGGGCATTCAATCCGGCCACCACTACCCTTACTTCATCCTGCACCGGGTTGGGGTAAGTTTGAATTTGCAGTGGCAGCGGGTTATCAGGCAGGCGCACCAGTACCAAACCGGCTTCGGTGGTATTGCCATCAAAGTCGGTCTGCAGCAATTGATAATAGTTTAATCCCTGATACGGCTGTTCATCGCTAAAGGTATAGGTAACCGGCTCACTGCTATTGCCCGCACCACTTATCTGTGCCAATTCCTCAAAGGTTTCACCGTCTTTAGAGCGCAACAATGTGAAATAATCATTATTGTTCTCACTGGCGGTTTTCCAGGTAAGTTCTACACCTCGACCTACTACTTGTGCCTCAAAACTAAGCAACTCTACCGGCAAGGCATTGAAGCCAAAGGCCGAGCCGAAAGTAATAGGACTCAACGAAGTAAGTGTGGAAGATGAAATCACCGTGCCGGCAGCCACTGTACCGGTTACGGCTCCCTGCCCTTCACTCTGCCAGTTGCCACCGGTGTAGTGCGCCACTACCAGATCATTGCCGGTAAGGTCGGTAATATCGCTGCGGGTACCGTCTTCCCAATAGAGGCGTACCAGCGGGTCGGAAGTGCCTGACGTGCGGGTCAGATCCCAGTACTCAGCGCCACTTACATGATTCAAAGGACCATTGGCCTGGGTGATATTCCCCTGATTGGGAGCCGGAGCATCGAAATATTGCGCCACAAAACCATTGGAGCCAGTCATGCTCTCTGCCCCAATACGGGCGTAATAAATACCATCCCCTACCGGGAAGGTCAGGTTGCCGGTGCCGGTAATTTGCATCGGGCCATCTACATAGCTATTGGCCGAGCCACCTGACAGGGTGCCGCCATTTAAATGCAGCAAATTGGTAGAGGTGGTATTGATAACCCCATCTGTTAAAGTAAGGGTACCGGTTACCGTAACCGGGTCATTCAAAATAATCTGCGGCAGCGAGGCCGAAGTGTTGTTGAAGGTCAGGTTATTGAAAGTAATACCTCCGGTAGATGAGATGGTCTGACCTGAGCTACTTGTAAAACTCACCGAGCCGGTACCTGATGTAAAGGAGGCAGTATTGGCAAAGTTTCCTTTAATATCAAGGGCATAAGAAGAGGCATCTGTATTGGCCCCCAATGTGATATCATTTTCAATATTAATGTCACTGGCCAGCGTTACCGTACCGGAACCGGAACTCACCAGATCATAAAGGTTGGAGCCTGATGCCTCTAATGTAATGCCTGTACCGGAGGTTTGCAGGTAGACCGAGCTGTTGCCATGAATAAAGGTACCGGTTGCCTTTACGGCAAAAGAGTTGGTACCACTGGTGTTGTTCAGGGTAACAGAGTGGGTAGGATCGGTAACCTGCAATGTACCATCTGTAACTTCAAAATTACAATTCACCAGTATGGCATCAGCAGTTTGGAATACAGCCGTACCATCGCCCCCCAGGTCGCTGTCAAATATTAAATTACAAAATGCATCTCCTCCGGTCTGGACGGTGATATTGCCGCTGGGGGCAATAAGCCTAACCTGGGTAGCACTGGCAGAGGTGTAGGTACCATTATTGTTCCAATTGCCCGTTACATCCAGATTGCCGCTGTTGTGAGTAAAGGTTCCGGAATTTATAAACGAACCGCTCAATACCAGGTCCGAGGTATTGGCAGCGCCATTGTAGGTTAGGGAGGCTCCGGCATCAATGGTCAGGTCTTTGGCAACAGCCGTACTGCCTGAACTGATTACCGGAGCAAACGGTGTGCCTGATGGAATGCGGACATCGTTAGTCGAAAGCGGTACATTGCCGGTGCTCCAGTTACCGGCCGTGTTCCAATCCGAGCTAACTGTACCTTGCCAGGTGTTCAGGGAAGTATAAGTCCACCTGATTCGTCCATCCGCATCACCATTGGGCGGATTATCATCCTCAAAGGCCGAACCGGCCAGAGCACCGGAGGCGTCATTGAAAATAAAATTATTGGCACCGGTCAAACGCCTGGCATTAACGGCAGGACCCGAACCGAATACTACATTATTAATAGTAACATCAGCACTTAAATCATTCTCCAGCAACAAATAACGCCCCCCAGCCGTGCCATCCAAAAAGCTACCATCTGACAGATTGTCAGCAGAATGCAAGCTGGCATTGGTTCTTAGATACAAGCCTGTCGCATTCAGGTTACGAATTTCATAATAGCGCGCCTGAAGTGTACCCGAGGTTATATCAAAACCAAAGGTGCCGGACTGGCTTTGCAATACGGCCGGACTGGCAGCAGAAGTACCTACCAGAATAAACTGCGCGTTGCCGGTCATAGTAATAGAAGCGCCATTACCCATTCTAACTGTACTGGTACCATTTGCACGTAGCTTACCCTCGTTGCTTATTGACAAAATATCGGCACCACCATCACCCATATTGAGTGTTTGGCCATTTACAGATAAGTAACCGGAAATTATGCTTAAATCATTCTGAATCGTCAGATCAGCCTGCATCACATAATCAGTCAGCGCTGCCGCATCTATTACCAGGTCATAAAGCGTAGAGCCACCCATGTCAATTGTTTGTCCGGCACCGCTGGTGCTGGTAAGGCGCAGCGCACCCTGCCGGGCCACAAAAGAGCCGGCATTGGCTACATTGTTGCCTACCTCGAGGTCATAGTTACCACCCGACAAATCGAACGTAGCCCCGGCATTCACGGTAAAATCATGGCTTACCGTTGTATTGCTGCCGAGTTGAAAATTACCTGACTCAATAGTAAGATCATAAAATGGCGAAGTGCCATTATTGATTACATCCACACCACCCGAACTAGCGAACACAACCTTGCTATTTGATTCGGAGAAAGAACCGGAAGAGCCCCGGTTCCAGGCACCGCTTACTCTTATCTTGTCGTTGGCACTGTTGGTAATCAGAAAACCATTGACATTTGTATCTCCACTGATATCCAGGTCGGGGGCTCCGTCAGCAGTCGTTTGTAAGGTGAGAATAGCGCCCAAATCAATGGTAACCTGCTTGGCCACGGCACTGGCATCGGTTGTAATAACGGGTTGTAATACCGGAGTGGCATCTATCACCACCAGATCAGTAGCCGTGGGCACTTTATTACCACCCAGGCTCGACTGCCAGTTACCGGCTGTAAACCAGTCGGTAGTACCGGCTCCGGCTGTCCAGGTCAGGGTTTCAGTGCCCGTCCAGATAATCAGGTTGTTGGGGTCATTCTCATAATCGGCCCCGGCAAAAGTACCGGTAGCATCAAAAAACTCTACCGTACCGGAAGTAGCAGTGGTTTTGGCCACATTATAGGCACCACCTCCCGGGTTGGTGGCAAACACCACATTTTCTATTCGCCCCGGGTTGCCAGTCAGATTCTGGGTGTTCTCAATATTCAGCATAACACCACCGGATGGGCCATTGGTAAAAGTACCATCACTAAAATTATCAGTAGCATCTATGGTAGCGGTACTTTCAATCTTAATACCGCCCGTACCCATGTATTCAAACAAATAGTTGCGTGCTTTGATATTACCCTGTACCGTAAAGTTATAAGTACCGGTGGAACTGCGGGTGATCACTACCGGAGAACCGGCACTACCTACCAGTTCGATACTCCCTGTAGAGGTAACGGTAAGCGACACCTGGTTGCCCAACTCCAGGCGCCCTCCTGCTCCGGCTATATAGGTGCCGGCTATAGTAACCACATCCAGATAGTTGCCCAGCTTTACGGTTTTACCGTTGGCATCAAAAGTACCATTGCTTACCGTGAACAAGTTGTTCACCTCCAGGTCATCCTGCAAGAGATATGTGCCACCGGTATTTACTACCAAATCTTCAAATACAGAGCCGTTGGCAGTTAATAAACCGGTACCGGAAGCCTTGTTGAGCACAAACTTACCATCCGTTTCAACAATACCACCTGAACAATTCAGATTGCCCTTTACATACAAGTTGCGATTGGTATATTCATTGCGGAAGCTACCATTTTGAATAATTAAATCGTTTTGAATGGTTACATCTATACCGTAGGCCAGATAACGGGCCGTACCGGCAGTTTTATCAATAACCAGGTCGTAAAAATCCTTGGTACCGGTCAAATCCGCCCTAATCTCCTGATAGCCACTACTACTCCCGTCAAGTATTACCCTGCCTTGCCGTGCTATGAAGGAGCCCCCGTTATTATTATCCCACTCACCTGCCAAGTGTATCTCATAATTGTTGGTGCTAACATCAAGGGTAGCCGTATTAAAACGCAGATAGCCATTTACATCAATATTACCACCAAGCGTTTTGGTATTGGCATTGAGCAGGTAGAGATTACCATACTGAACCCCGCGTATGGTTTGGTCGCTGGTGCCCTGATAACGAGTAGTGCTGGTAGCATCCAGGGCATAAGTACCAAAACCGGCCGGAAAGTTATTGGCCCCCAGGACATAAATATTGGTACCCGGCTCGGCAGTAAGCGTGCCGGTTCCGGTTGTATTGGTAAACAAGGAGGTCTCCAGCCGGATACCGGATACGGTATTTCTGAAGATCAGATCACCGGTAATATCGGTATCACCATATAAATATTTGTTGTTGGTGCCACCCAAATCCAGCGTATGAAATTTACTGGCATAGATATACTGATTGGCTGAGCGGTTAAACACAATAGTACCGTTGCCAGTATAGGCGCCTGTACCGGTCCAGTTCACCCCACTGAAATAATGGATACCATTGCCATCGTCAAAGGTGCCCGAAGCAGCTATGGTAACATCACCGTTCATGGTAAGGGTGGCGGTGCCGGCATCAAGGGTTGAATTCACCAGCAAGGTATTGTTTACCGTAACACTACCCTGCAAGGTCTTGGTTAAGGTACCATCTACGGTAAGTGAACTAAAGGTTACATCTTTAATGGTTTGATTGGCACCATCCAGTACCACCGTACCTGTTGTGCTGGTGCCAAATGCCCCGGGAGCATTGATGAGCATGTCACCACCCACATTGGCAGTATAGTTGTTGGTAGCAAACGATACCAGGCCATTAGAGGCTGTAATACTACCATCTATGTCCAATGTAGCCCCATTTATCAGGTAGGTAGCAGCACCTGTAAAGTTCAGGTTGTACAAGGTGGCATTATTGGGGTTAATAGATACCGTTCCACCCGCTGCATTAAAAGTAAGGGTACCGTTGCCATGAATATATATACCGCTGTTGCCTACCGTCATGCCTCCGGCAATAAATACGGTAGAAGCAGGGTCGGCTACAGCCAGAATACCACTCAATGAACCCTGGCCGATTGTCAGATCGGTAGTAAGCACCAGGTCATTGCCATTATCCAGGGTAAGAATACCATCGGTGATAATCACCGACCGGGCATTGCCATCTCCGGAGGTAGCATTGATAATGGGGTTGTTGGAGCGCAAACCGATTATGGCATCCTTGGTATTGTCGGGCACCCCATTATCCCAGTTGCCGGCATCCGACCAATCTGAGCTTACATTGCCAGTCCAGTTGGTTTGCGGCAGCACCGGCCAGTCTATTTTGGTGCCGTCACCATCATCCTCGTAGGTCTCCCCTGCCAATATGCCACTTATGGTACCGGCAAAAGTAAGCGTACCACCGGCACTGGCCGAGCGCCTTACATTATAATGTACTCCTATTACCGGAGCGCCACTGTGATTAAAGGTTACATTGTTTACATTGCTCAGTCCGGTAGCATCAGCTTCGAAATTCAAATACACATAGTTACCCGAATTGGACGTACTCATATTGGACCAGGTACCATCCGAGAAGTTATTATTCGGGTCGCTGGTGGCCACATTGGCGCCCGCCTGTACATCCAGGCCGGCATTTACCAGGTAAGAGAACTCGTAATAACGGGCATTAATGGTACCACCCGATAAAATGTCGATGTCTATCCGGTTACCCCCTGCCGACCGATCGATACGGACCAGATTGTCACTGGCGCCTACTACATTCAGCGTGCCTGATACACTTAAGGTAGGATCGGCATCGTTTGTATCATCGCTACCATTGTCGGTAGCATCAAACAACAAGGTAGAGCCGGGCGACACGGTAAGCGTAGCACCAGCCGCTATTGTATGGAATTCAGCATCAGGATTACCGGGATCATTATTTCCCAGGGTCAGGTCAAAACCATTAAGCACCAACTCGGCCCCACTACCCATCGTCAGGTCTTCCTGGATAGTAACATCTCCGAGCAAGGTATAGGTGCGGTTGTTAGTACTGGTTTGGTTAAAGGTTACATTATAAAAATCATAGCCATTGTTGTCGATGCTTTTGGCCGTCCCGTCATTGCTTTCGAAAGCGATTGTAGAAGTATAATCATAAAAAATACCATCATTTTGCCAGTTGCCCCGCACACTAACCCCCCCGACAGTTGTGCCGCCATCGTTCGACATGGAGAGTGTTACTCCGTTATTAATAGTCACATCATCCACATCCAAGCTATCAATTACATACTTGGTACCCGAACCTGCAAAGGTGACATCCATAAAAGTACCGCTAAAATTGATTGTTTGATTACCCAGCCTATCGAACACCACCGAGGCATTATTGGTAACCAATGTTTCGGTACCGTCAAAATTACCACTGGTAATGGCCAGATAGTGTGTAAGGCTGCCGAAATCTACCGTTGCAAAATTCAACACCTCCAACTGGCCACCATCTATATTCAAGCCATTGTTGACAATGGTTTTAGTACCACCCGGGTTTTCAAAACGGGTTGTTTGGAAGCTATGGTCGGCTCCCGGGTCAATGGTCTGGTTGCCGGTACCATTAAAGTTCAGCGTATTGGCAGTATGATTGAATGTACCGTTGTTGGTAAAGTTGGCCCCTGAAAAATCCATGTTGCGGCTCAAGGTTACGGTAACGCCACTATTCACAGTCAAGTCGCCTGTAATGCGGTAATGGTCTTGCCCACCGGTAAGAGACTTGGTACCTGAGCCGGCAAAAGTCAGGTTGGCAAAATCCAGATAGTCGGGATTGGTAGCATCATTGTCCACCAACGATTGATCTGCTCCGTCAAGGGTAACGGTAGTACCTACCGTAGGAGAATAATCACGAATATCAATTATTGAACCTGAAAAGGTCATGTTAAAACCACCATCAACCAGGGTAGCATTGTCATCCATGTAAAAATCACCATCAACATTCAGGTTGCCGTCAAGGGTGGCATTACCATTAGAGTTGACATCTAACCTACCATATACCGGAGTGGTATAGATAATCTGGTTGCCGCTACCATTAAGGGTTACCCGGCTGGTCACCGCCAGGCTATAAGAGCCAAAGTTCTTGGGAAAGGCTGGCTCCGGGTCGGCCAGGTTATCAGTAATCACCCGACTTGTACCTAACATGGTGAAGCTCTTTCCTGCCGTACCGGTCATGGTGTTGCCATTCATATCGAGCGTAATACCGTCTTCTATGGTCACATCACCAGTAATAGCCAGGTTATTATTCATGGCCTTGGTGCTGGTGCCCTTCAAAATCAGGTTGTTAAAACCGGTAATATCGGCATCCATGCCCCAATAATTACCAAAATGAATAAGCGTACCGGTACCTCCTGCCGTACCCCAGTTTACCTGCTGGCCACCTGTTGGGATGAACAAGCCATCAAACAAATTGATAGTAAAATTATTGGCATTCAGTGTAACATCGGTATCATTCAACACAATGTCATCATTTACCGTGATATCACCCTGTAAAGTCTTAACAGGCGTATTACCGGCATTGACTCGCCCTACCCTTAAGTCGTTGTAGGTGGTAGCAAAGATATCCTGATCGGTATTGGCATAATAAAACACCTCTCCCCCGGTAAGACTATACGAACCGAAAGTGGTAGGGAAGTTATTACCTTCTATCCGCAACTGCCCACCAGTCTGCGACAAAGTACCAGTAGCAGTACCGGTCACCACCACAGTAGGATCCAGCTCTACTCTGGTTAAACCGGCCAGTACATTCATATCACCATTTACTGTAATAGAAACGCTCACAATCTTGGTAGCCGTACCGGAGAAAAAGAGCGTATTAAAAGTAGTAGAGGCGCTACCACCTATTACCTGTGTGCCACCTCCGTCAAAGATCACGGCCCCCGAGCCGGTCTGGCTAAAAGACGTGCTGGTGGCGTTATTGGTCCAATCATCCCCAACTTTTACAATATATTGCCCGGCATCAAAAGTTCCCGTAAAAGTATTCTGAAAAGTGAGGTCGTTTTGTACCACCAGATTGGAGGTAAGCTGCACATCAGCTGCCCCGCGGGGATTCAGGTTATAAAACAAGCCGCCAAAGATAGTTTGCGTACCACTGCCGGCAGTCAGGCGCACCTGCCCTGTGCCCGGGTCAAAAGTGCCTCCGCTGGCATTCCAGTTGCCATTCAAATCGATACGCTTATTACCGATTACACTAAAAGTGCCTCCCAGCAGATTCAAATCACCATTAACAGTAATATTGTTATTTAGATTATACTGGGCTCCGCTGGCATCTACCGTAAGGTTATAAAATGGGTCGCCATCAGTATTTAAGGAATGTACTCCTGATGTGCCATCCAAGATCAGAGTATTGTTATTGGGTGTATAGGTGCCAGCATTGGAGAAGCTGCCTGCCAATCTGATGGTACTGGTGTTCTCCTGTACCAGCGAGCCGTTGTTGATGGACAGCAACTCTTGCACATCCAGGGTGCGGGTATTGCGTACGGTAAGGGTGATGTCATTGGCGCCTCCGGCATCAATTACCAATTTCAGAGCCACGGCATCGCCCGCATTGATATCCACGGAGTAAGCCCCGCTTACTACTGAGTGGTCAAGCACCACCACATCGCTGGCAGTAGGCACGGCATCGGTCGTCCAGTTGGCAGCATCGTGCCAACTGGTGGTGCCGGCTCCGCCATCCCAGGCAATACCGCTACCACTAATAGTCCAGTTGATCTGGTTAAAGGTGTCGTCATCATAAGACTCTCCTGCCAGGGCACCCAGGGCATCCTGAAAAGTGGCAGCCAGCGCCCCGCCATGATCTACGGGAGCCGATACATTATAAGTGGGCCCGGCATTGAAAATTACATTGCTAATGGTACCGGTAAAAGGAATATCCAGGGTAAGGTAGGCATTGCCCACGGCATTGCTGAAAGTACCGTTGGAGAAATTGTTGGTAGCATCTATGCTGCCTCCGGTAATGTTAAGACCATTACCGGTTGAGTTACTTATCGAGTAATACTGTGCTTCTATGGTACCACCAGTCATGTTAAAGGTGTAGTAGTCAGCCGTATCAGGGTCGCGCGATACCATCACAGCCGGATTGGCGGCCGTACCCACCAGGCGGAAAATACCACCGGTAATCGACACATCACTATCGCGCCCCAGCCGGAAGGTGGCGCCTGCGTCAATCTCCAACACACCTCCCGATACTACAATATCCTGGGTATCGGTAGTAGAAAAAGACACTGTATTGCCGTTAAGGTCGAAAGTGCCATTGCTTACCGTTAACAACACTCCGTTGTTGTTGGTATCAAGAAATTCAAGTTCCCCTGCCAATTGATAAATTGCCCCCGGAGCATTAATTACCGTATAACGGAATAATGAGCCCCCTGGGTCAATAGTATGCGTGCCCGAGGTGCCATTAAAGGTTAATAAGCTATTGTTATTATTAAAATCGAATGTGCCATTGTTGGTAAAATTGCCGGCCACATACATATCGAAACCATCCAACTCCAGTTCCCCCCCGCTGTTGATGGTAAAGTCATTTTCAACTATTAAATCGCCATCCAATTCAGCCCGGCTGGTATTGGTATTAATCAGTACATCCCAAAACTGCTTACCGGCTGCCGGCCCGGTAGTGGTACCGGTAAAAATCTGCGAGTAACCACCGGAAAATTCAACCAGCCCATTGCGGGGTACAAAGACACCGGTGCCGGTATTGGTCCAGCTTTCTTCCACCACGATCTTATTGTTGCCGGCACCTACATCAAGGGTTGCCCCGTCATTAATCTGCAGGCGACCGTTCAAGGCAATATTGCCCGACAGTGTTTTGGTCCCACTGCCAGCAATAATCACATCGTGAAAGGTAGAAGCGCTAATGGTCTGGTCAGCCCCATCGAATGTGATGCTGTTGTTGTGTTGATAGGTACCGTTGTTGGTCCAGTTGCCGGCTACGGTATGAGCCAGGTTTATCCCGTCAACTGTTGTGTTATTGATCGTTACATCACCGTCAATATTCAAACCATTGTCATAAAAGCGTTTTTCACCGGGCCCGGAAAATACCAAATTGGGGTACGTGCCACTGGCGTAGTTGCGGATATCCTGATCAATAGAACCATTGAAATGTATGGTGGCTCCGGGTAAGGTAAAAGTAAAAGAGGTACCGGTACGATAGTAGAAATTACGCCCTACATACAAGGTATTGCTACCCAGATTAAAATCACCCAGATTTTGCACCAGGTCAAAATCACGAGCTACATGTACATCCGAAACGGCAATCACCGTTTGTGCAGCGCCATTATCGATATCCAAATCACCAAAAACATTATTGGCATTGGCATTGATGATTTGCGTACTTGCTGTACTGCTAAATGATACTGTACCGGTAGTCTGGGTAAAAACACCGGTACCGGAGTTAATCCAGTTGCCGTCCAGCATATCAATAGCCCGGATGTTGGCATCTACTGTTATCCCATCATTGATAGTCAGGTCACCGCCCACGAACAAATCACCGTTCAACGTTTTGGTGCCGCTGCCGGCAAAAGTCACGTTACCGAAATCAGAAGCCGAAATCAACTGGTCGGAGCCATTGAAGGTGACCGTACCCGTCATATTATTGGTATAGGCCGTGCCCATGTTCCAGTTACCGGCCACCGAATGAGAAAATCCGCCATCGACAAATACCGGAGTTTCGGCAATACGGGTAACATTACCCAGCACTGTCATATCACCCGTGGCATTTTTATTACCGTTGCCCCGAAACTCCACATGACCGTAGGTTACCCCCGGAATACTCTGCGTAGTACCCCCGAAACGAATGGTGCTTTGCGGGTCAAGTGCTTCGGTAAAGTTGGCCATCATGGTGTTGAACTCCGATGAACCATCCGTGCGCAACTGCACATTGGCCCCTACGGTAAAGGTTCCCGTACCATTCATCTTGAAAGTATTAAAATCTACTACCAGATAATTGGTAGCCGAACCACCTGTATTGGTAGCTGAAAAGTTGGTTACGTTGACATCGGCTGCATCCAGATAAAAATAGCGTACTGCAGTAGGACTGGTATTGGTAATATTCAGGGTGGCAAAGGTATAGCTGCCACCTGTACCGGCCGGCTGAAGGGCAATATTGGCATCGGATACCTCAAAAGTAAAGCTACCACCCGACTGGGTTACTGTAGATCCGGTATTGTTGTACAGATAACCATGCAACAAGTGATCATAGGTCTGTAAGTCAAACGTAACCCCATTGTTCAGGTCGAGGTAGCCGGTAATGGTAAGCGGGCCATCTACCGTTTTAATACGCGAGCCGGTATCAGTACCAGACACAGCCCCCACCACCAACCGGCCATAGGTAATATTACCCCTGATAGTCTGGTCAGCCCTGCGATCGTAGTGAGCCCGGGCGGTAGCATCAGCAAAAGTAATAGTACCAAAACCGGCAGGAAAGTTGTTGCTACCACGTATATAAAGTCCGGTGCCCCCGTTTACCAGCAGGGTAGCACCAGCCGTACCGGTTACCTGTCCGTCTTCCAGTACCAAATAGCCGGAACTCACCGTAAGATTACCCCCAACCGAGGTAGCATCCGGACTGGCATAATTGGAGAAATATACATTTCCTGAAATAATAATATCAGCCGTACCCAGACCAAAGCTATCATCATTATTGTCATAAGCCCGGCCACCGGTAAAGGTGATAGAGCCCGTAAAATTAACCGTACCCTCCTGACGCAAGCCGTTGAATTGGTGGTCTCCGCTGCCGTTCAAAGTAGCATTGGGGTAAACATAGGTTAGGTCATTGGCTACAATATTACCGGTAATGGTATAGTTTATAGCTGCTACCGGATTAAAATACAACTGATCGAACGTGGCATTGCTGCCTATGTTAAGCGACTGATCGGCACTGCCATTGAGGGTAAGGCGACCATCGGTAGCATTATAGATCGAGCCATTGTCTATGGTCAGATTGCCGGCCAATGTATGCGAATCGGAGGTAGTAAAATTGGTATTATTGGTAATTAACCAGTTACCATTGACCGTAACATTACCACCCGTAGTCACCACACCCCCTCCGCTAAAGGTCAGATGGTTGAAGGTAGCTGCTGCTGATATGGTTTGCACCAAAGGGGCATCAAACACCACCGTACCCGTACTTGACAAAGCCCCGCTACCGTTTTCCGTCCAGTTGCCGGCAATATTTATCTGATTATCATTTGCTGATAGGGTAGATCCGGTATCGATAATTAAGGTTCCTTCCAAATCCAAGGCAGCCAGTCCTGCCGGTAAAACCAAAGTACCTCCGGCTCCTCCTTGTCCTATAGTCAATGATTTGATGTTCAGGTTGGCGCTGGCCTGGTAGTTATGGCCATCATCTATGATAAAGTTGTCCAGACCATTGGTGAAATTGGGTGTAGCCCCACCACCGCTCGTGTCGGTCCAGTTGGCTGTATTATTAAAATCAGCGTTTGCCGTACTGTTATTGGAAATAAAGGTATTCTGACCCAAGGCCAGATTTACAATCATTAAAAGCAAAATGAAAGGGTAAAAACTCTTCATAATATTCCAGAATTAAGCCAATAAGCGACAAATTTATAGCAATTTGCCTTTATTTTATTACCTGCTCATATTAAATGTAACCACTGTATCAGGTCAAGCACTTTGGCAATGAAAGTATTTGGTTGTCTTTAAAAAAATACCACTAAGCAAAAAACCGTTGCAAAGAGTATTTAAATCTCCTATCTTCCGGTAAAATTCAGACCTATGAGACTTCTTTTTTACTACATTCTTTTATTATCCGTTTACAGCCTGGGCTGCGCTCCAGCCACTGCCCAAACCACGCAAAAGCCGGTACTGCATGCCCGCCATTGGCTGGCCATTACCGGCAAGCCGCTGGGTGCCACAGCCGGAGCCCGTATCTTTCAGGAAGGCGGCAATGCCGTAGATGCCGCCTGCGCCATGCTGGCTGCTACCTGCACCATGTGGGATGTACTCTCCTGGGGTGGCGAAACTCAGGCGCTCATCTACAACCCGCATACCAAAAAGGTAATTGCCATCAATGCCCTGGGAGTAGCACCTACAGGTGCAACGGCCGATTTTTTCAAAGAAAAAGGCATGGACTACCCACCCCAATACGGCCCGCTGGCAGCCGTAACACCCGGCACACCCGGTGGACTGATGACCATGCTGGCCGAATACGGCACCATGAGTCTGCAACAGGTGCTGGCACCGGCTATGGAAATGGCAGCCGGCTATCCGATGGAAGAACAGACCGCCTTGCGTATTGAGAAAAACAAAGAGCTAATCAAACAATGGCCATACTCCAAGAAACTCTTTCTCACCCATTTGGGTGAAGAAGGCCGAGAAGCACCTTATGCCGGTGAGATTTTTGTACAAAAAGACCTGCTCAATACCCTGCAAAAGCTGGTAGAAGCAGAACAACATGCCCTGAAAGAAGGCAAATCGCGTAAAGAGGCCATTTATGCCGCCTATAAGCGGTTCTATACCGGTGATATCGCCCGGGATTTCGTGCAGGGGGTGCAGGAGCAAGGCGGCCTTATCACCATGCAAGACTTGGCTAACTGGCAAGTGTATATCGAAGAGCCGGTTATGACCACTTACAAAGGTATTGAAGTATACAAGCTCAACTCCTGGGTGCAAGGCCCTGTAATGCTGCAAGCGCTGAATATGCTGGAGCCGCTCGACCTGCAAGCAATGGGCTATAATTCGGTCAAGTACATACATACCCTTTATCAGGTGATGAACCATACGTTTGCTGACCGCGATTTTTATTATGGCGACCCCTATTATCCGCCTGCCGAGCCGGTCAAGGGGCTGCTCTCCAAAGAATATGCCCAAAGCCGACTCAAGCACATCAACTGGCAACAAAACGATCCGGACGTGCAGCCGGGCGACCCCTATCCTTTTCAGGGCGGGAAAAATCCGTACCTGCACTACCTGCAAAACTGGCATACCCGTAGCACTGAAGACGACAAAAAAATGGGAAGCCTGGAAGGCAACTTCCAATTCGAGGCATTTCCCAATTCGGATATTTACTCCGGCACTACCTCCATTCAGGCGGTGGATGAAGAAGGCTGGGTGGTATCGGTTACACCCAGTGGTGGCTGGGTGCCGGCCGTTATTGCCGGCCATACGGGTATCGGGCTAAGCCAGCGTATGCAAAGTTTTGTACTTGAACCGGCCGAAAACCCCTACAATGTGGTAGAACCTGGCAAACGCCCGCGTGCTACCCTCACTCCCGCCCTGGCACTCAAAGACGGCAAGCCTTATCTGTCGTTTGCCGTGCAAGGGGGCGACAGCCAGGATCAGAACCTGCTGCAATTCTTTCTGAATATAGTTGAATTCGGTATGAATGTACAAGAAGCGTGCGAAGCGCCCAATATCAACAGTTTTCAGCTCAAAGGCTCTTTTGGCAACCACCAAAGTCAGCCCGGCCGCCTGCTTATCAACAGCGATACCCCTGCCTATGTACGGCAAAAACTGCGTGAAATGGGCTATACCCTGGTGATACGGGAACGTACCTCGGGGCCCATCAATGCGGTGTATTTCGACTGGCAGCATGGCAGCTTTTGGGGCGGCAGCAGCAACCACGGAGAGGATTACGGTATAGGTTGGTAAACTAACCCTTACCGTATTAGCCGCTTTACGGGCTGTTGGCAATTGCCCGATTTGCATTTTTTGCAAACACCCAACCTGCCAATGTAATATTCAATTACCCTGTACCCGGATTAATGCAGAACTTGCCGGTATCATCAAACCCGGTAAGTCATGAAAAAGTTACTATGTATTGCCCATTTAGTCTGTCTGTTCTTTCTGTCAGAACTCATCCCCGCCCACGCCCAGGGCTATTGGGATGAAACGCCTCAACCGCGCAGTAAAAGCCGCAGTGGGGTGTCAAGTCAAAAGACCAACAAAACCCTGAACAACCAGACCACCTACTCCCTGATTACCTTTAAGAACGATGCACGCCTGGCGGTCAGGATATTGAACGAAACTGACAGCACCGTTATAGCCTTAAAAGCCGATAACGATACCATCGTTTACCAAAAGCAAAATATTGCCAGGATCGAACCGGTAAAGCAAGGTGAGCAAACGGCCTACCACATACCGGCTACGCAAGCTGCCTTTAGTCTCAATGCTTTCGGTTTGAAAAAAGGCGAACTTACCTACACGCAAGACTTCCTGCTGTTAAACCGCATAAATTACGGTGTTACCGACAACATCAATGTCACTTTAGGTATCTTTATGCCGCTGGCAGCTTTTGCCAACTTACGAATAAATCTGCCTCAAGTGGCCAACCAGATAAAATTTGGCTTTGGTGTATCAGCCACCATACCAATTATTGAAGACGATTTGAAGGCCACCTTCCTGTATGCCCTGATGACCCTGGGAAGCAGGGAAAACAACGTGACCTTCACCGGTGGAATAAGGCTCTCATACGGCTATAATGATCCCTTTTTCGGGCTGGCGATGATCTTTCACACTGGCCCAAAAGGCTACTATTATTTAGAAGGGCAATTGACCCAAGGTGTAGGCATATGGGCCTCTACCGGCTACCGCCACATGATCAACCGCGGTAGCATCAGCCTTGGCGTAGTAGTCTATGGTGGTTATGGTCTTATTGCTCTGCCCAATATCGGCTTCACCGCCCCGATATTTGTGGCCGAGAAATAAGTGGTTGTCTATCATTAATTTAGTAGAAAAATTGTTACCAGCTTACAGCTGTAAAGAAAACCGGCAGCGTTTTTTGTCGATTGCTAAAAATTTTCATATCTTGTTAATCAATTTAACAGATTTTGAAAATGCACGCCCTGCAATCAGCCATTCTGGAAGCCATTGCTTTCCAGCTAACAAATGATACCCCTCTGGTAGAGGCATTGATGGCTTGTTTGTTTATCAGCAAAGACAGCGCCTACCGCAGAATACGAGGCGATACCTTATTCGATATCAGTGAGATAGAAAAATTAACCGCTCATTACAACCTGTCGCTCAACAGTATTTTCGGACTGGATAAGAATGCCATAAGCTTTATCACCAAAGTCACCGACAAACAGGACTTCTCCTTAACCGACTACCTACAGTCCATAGAAAAAAACCTGCAAATCATCCGCCAGTTACCACAAAAGCATCTGTATTATTCTGCCAGGGACATACCCATTTTCCATTATTTTCAGTTGACCGACTTATGTCATTTTAAATTATTCTTTTGGCAAAAATATTATCTGCACAGTGCACAACTGAAACAGGCTTCCTACATGCCGGGTCAGAAGAAACCAGGGTTTACCTGCCCCGAAAAACTAATCGGTCAAATCTGGTATGCCTATATGAAAATACCCAGCACCGAAATCTGGACTTATGAGACTGCCAACATCACCTTGCGGCAGATTGAATTTGCCTACCAGACTGCTACCATAAACCTGACAACCTGCCGGCACCTGCTGCAACAATACCAGCAACTAATCAATCACATCAAAGCACAAGCCGGGCAAGGTAATAAATTCCAAATTGACTCGGATGCCACGCTGGAAGGGGCCGAATACCATCTTTATTTCAATGAGGTGGCCATAGGCGACAATTCTATCCTCTTTGACATGAACAGCCGTAAACTGGCTTTTATTACCTATGGCAACCTCAACTATATGAGTACCGCTAATGCCGGCTACACCGACTACCTGAAAACCCATTTTCAAGATACGATAAAAAACTCCACCCTGATCAGCACTACCTCACAAAAGCAACGAAGCGCGTTCTTTCATCTTATTCAACAAAAAATAGATCAGGTAAATCAGCGGCTTGACAGTCCGGCCACTTTATACTGATTACAACCCCATCAGGCACAGCCTACCGTGATACTATGCGAATGACCACTATTGGTAGTGGAGGTTACCTGTATGCTTTTGTTATCTTGCAGCGAAGCAAAATGACTGGCCGTAAGGGTTACCTCGTGGTCATGCCCCGAGCTACCCTGGATGGAATAAGTTTTGGTAACAGCCGCCTGTACATCAGCTTTCGATACCGTAAGTACATGACCATGATTGCCACCTATGCTGGTGGTAGTGCCGTTGTCTAAACAGTTGCCAGTATTACCCGGTGGCTGTGGGGCCGGATCACTGGCATTATTGTAGCAACCCATAAGCGCCCACCCCATAGGTAAGCCGACAACCAACAGCCGCAACCCTGTACGAAGAAATTCTTGCCTTTTCATAGCCGGTATATTGTTGTTTCAACACACAATATACATAACTACCGCTGAATAGTCAAGCATTCTATAAAACTTCCGTTATCGGCATGCCTTTATTGATAACAACGCCAACCGCCCTTGCGCTTGCCTCTGTGGCGATTCATCATCATACCCCGCCCTCGCTTGGCAGGAACCTGATCATCTTTAAGAGTAGCCAAATAATCGTAGATGGCATCTTTATCTTCTCTCTTCATACCGGCAGCAAATGAAGGCATATAGCAAGGCCCCATATCGAGCACCCTGGCAAATGCCTCTTTGCTGTACCATTGAGGTGCCACCGACAAAGCAACCGGCTCCATCATGCCGCACATTTTGGTATTGGCATTCTGTGGCTGCGGATCCGTACTTACAGCCCGGTGACAGCCGGCACAATTGCTTTTAAACAACATCTCTCCTTTGGCTACAGCATCCATCGGCACGGCAATCGTGTTGCCTGTATCCTCACCATACAAAAAAGAAACAATAGCAGCTACTTCTTCATCGCTCAGATGTGTCATGGGTGGCATGGCGCCTTTGCCATTACGTACTTGAGCTACGATTTCGGCCTTGCTCATTTTGCTCTTTATATCGGTCAGCGCGGGGAAAGCCGGTGGGTTCCCTTTCAGGTCAACCCCATGACAGCCGGCACAATTCAGCCGGTAAAGTTCGGCCCCGGAGATATCATTGCTCATAATTTTAACTGCTGATTCTACCCCTAATCCGGAGATGTTATCTGTTATTTGCATAGCAGCCAGTACTACACTTACCAAACCAATCAATATAATTACCGTATTTTTAAAAAATAGTTTTTCCATAACCAGACATAATCCTCTCCGACAAAAATATTCATCAATGTTTTACTGATAGTGAAGTGTATCACACATCCGCCATTATCAGCTCATGCGCTTCAAAATAATAAATGCCGATAGTAGGGTAAGAACACCGATAGTCACCACTGAGCTGTTTATATCAAGGGTATCGGCCACCAGCCCGGTCAGTATAGCGCCAAAGGCATAGCCCGAATCGCGCCACAAGCGAAATACCCCTATGCTGGCTGCCCGTTGTTGCGGGTGGGTATAATCGGCCATGGCTGCCAGAAAGGTGGGGTAAACCACAGCCGTGCCTACCCCCAGCAATACCGATAAGATGATGAACTCGATATATGATGAAGCCCGCGTCATCAGTAGAAATACTACTCCCTGTAGTAGCATACCCCAGAACAACATAGCCTTTTTGTTAAGATGGTCAGCCATTTTGCCGGTAAAAAGCTGCCCGACACCCCACACCCCGGGATAAAGAGCCACCACTACCCCAATCTGCGTGAGGGTAAAACCTTTAGTAGCCAGTAAAATAGGCAACAGCCCCCAAACCATGCCATCGTTAAGATTATTGATCAGCCCGGCCTGTGAAATCGATCCCAGGTTGTGGTCTTGCCAGGTAGTTTGCCAAAAAATGTTCTTCAGGAGCGGCACGGCACTATCACTGGCCTCTTTGGCTACATGATGACGGGTATCGCGCACCAGCAACCAGGAGCCCAGCAGGCCCAGGCCGGCAAATACAAAGCCCAGGTAAAACGGAAAGGGGCGTAAGCCATACTCTGCCGCAATCCAGCCGGTAAGGAAAGCGACCAGACCCACAGCCAGATAGCCGGCCGACTCGTTGATACCCATAGCCAAACCACGGTTCTTCTCGCCTACCAGGTCAATCTTCATTACCACCGTGCTCGACCAGGTTAGACCCTGGTTTATTCCCAGCAACACATTGGCTAATACAACCCAGTTCCAGCTACTGGCATATATCAGGATAAAAGGTATGGGTAAGGCAAACAGCCAGCCAATTACCAGCAGGTTTTTACGCCCCCATTTATTGGCCAGCAGTCCGGTAAAGTAGTTGGTAATGGCTTTGGTAAACCCGAAAACAATAATAAAAGACAAGATAGCCGTTTTGCTGGCAATATGAAAATCCGCCTCGGCAATTTGCGGCAGAATGGTGCGCTCCAGCCCTACCATGCCGCCAACAAAGGCATTGATCACCACCAGCAGGGCAAACTGCCGCCAATTATTGCGCAACCCTAATTCTACCGTTGACATCAGGCTAGGCGGATTTCATCATTACCGGCTCGGCCAGGCGTACCGCCCGGTAGCCGGCCGCCTGTAGGCGGGCTACCACCTCATCGGCATAGGTACACAGCTCGCCCCGGCAGTAGGCCACAATAAGTTTATCCTTATCCAGGCGGTGCATCTCCTTATCAAGTCTGTAGTAGGGTATATTTACCGCCCTACGATGATGGCTCCAGGCATACTCTTCCGGTGGGCGTACATCGAGCAGTATGTGCTCCTCATCAGGCAATGATTCCACCACGGCCCTATCGGTGCCATAGTTCTTCCTGAACGACTGCAGAAGGGCAGTCATGTCGGGTCTTTGGCTGGCCGCTATCTGATGGAGCCCCCTGATAGCCAGCAGAATAACCGGATCGGCCAGTCGATAATAAATGGTATTGAAACTACGCCTGGTTTTGACCAGTCCGGCCTGCTTGAGTTTTTGCAGGTGCTGTGAAGTATTGGCAACGCTCATGCGGGCTTCGCGGGCCAGCTTAATTACACTCTTAGGGCCATTGCCAAGCAGCTCCAGTAGCTCCACACGATGGGCATGCCCCATGGCTTTGACTATTTGCCCGATGATTTCGTAACCGCGGTCTTTCAGTTCATTTTTGGTCATAAGGCAAGTTTAGGTAAAATATTTTACATATTCAACTATTCAATTGAATACTCAATTATTTCTTACCAACAAATAAAAACCTTCGTCCTCCCCCTGCCGTTAAATTTATATCACTTACTTTTGCCATCGTGAAAATACTGGCTGCTATATTAACTGTTTACATCATGGCTCTGCTGGTGCTACCCTGCACCGACTATGAGCACTATCGTGATGATGCACAAGCCGGTATTGAATCGATCTTTGATGGCAACCACTCCGATGTTTGTTCACCTTTCTGTAGCGACCATGAGTGTCATACGCATATTACACTGAGTTTTGTTACTACGGTATTCGTACAATTACCATACTGCGAAATACCCGTAATAGAAAAGACCCACCTCGTACCTAACCCTTATTTTGCCATCTGGCAACCTCCCAAGATCAGTTGATTTATTAAGTAGCATATTTTATCTCTAGCATGCTACACCTGTCTGCCAATGCAATTGGCCGGCATTCCATTTTTTACCATTAAAATCAATTGATCATGATCAATCAAATTATTGCCTTTTCAATAAAAAACAAACTCATCATCGGCTTGCTGGTGCTGGCCCTGATCGGCACGGGCATCCACTCGATGATGACTATCAACCTGGGCTCCGTACCCGATATTACCAACAACCAGGTGCAGGTAATCACCGTAGCGCCCAACCTGGGCACTGAGGATATCGAGCAGTTTGTTACCTATCCGGTAGAGCTGGCTATGGCCAACCTGCCCGATGTGGTAGAGCTACGCTCCATTTCCCGCTTCGGGTTGTCGGTAGTAACCATCGTATTCAAAGACCGCATGGGCACCTACCTGCCCAGGCAGCTTGTGCAGGAAAAACTCATCGAAGTGCAGGAAGACATACCGGCCGGCTTTGGCGAGCCTTTTATGGCGCCTATTGCCACCGGTCTGGGCGAGATATACCAGTACACGCTACGCACCGAACCGGGCTATGATACGGTCTATTCCAAAGCCGACCTGCGCACTATCCAGGATTGGATCATCAAACGACAGATGGCCCTGGTACCCGGGGTAATTGAGGTAAACACCTTTGGAGGTGATCTTAAGCAATATGAGATTACCCTCGACCCCAACAAGATGAACAGCATGGAGATAACCATGACTGATATTTTTACCGCCCTGGAAAAGAACAATGCCAATACCGGAGGCGCTTATATCGAGAAAAACCACCAGGCCAATTTTATCCGGGGCGAAGGGTTGGCCCGTTCACTCGAAGACCTGGAGAAAATTGTCGTAAAAACCATCAACGGCTCGCCCGTACTCATCAAGGATGTAGCTGATGATGTACGCTACGGGGCAGCTATCCGCTTTGGTGCCCTTACTCAGGATGGCCACGAAACCGTAGGCGGTCAGATATTGATGCTCAAGGGGCAAAATCCGAATAATGTGATTCGCAATGTGGAGAAACGCATTGAGGAAATCCAGAAATCGCTTCCCGAAGGCGTAAAGATAGCGCCTTTCCTGAGCCGCAGCGACCTGATAGCCCGTACTACCAGCACAGTAAGCAAAAACCTGATAGAAGGTGCCCTGATTGTGATTTTTGTACTGGTGCTCCTGCTGGGCAGCCTGCGGGGTGGTATCATCACCGCGTCTATCATTCCGCTCTCCCTGTTATTCGCATTTATATTGATGAAGCAATTTGATGTGTGGGCCAACCTGATGTCGCTGGGCGCCATTGACTTTGGGATTATTGTGGACGGAGCGGTAATTGTAGTGGAAGGTGTAGTGCACCACATCGAAAAGCGCCTGAAGCAAGGCATGATGCTCTTCACTCCGCAAGATATGGATACCATAGCCTACGACTCGGCCAGCAGTGTGATGAACTCGGCCTTTTTTGGGCAGCTTATCATCCTGATTGTCTTTGCCCCCATTCTTTTCCTTACCGGTATCGAAGGCAAAATGTTCCAGCCTATGGCTTATACCTTCGGCTTTGCCGTATTGGGCGCCATTGTGCTTAGCCTCACCTATGTGCCGATGATCTCCTCCCTGCTGCTGAAACCGGCCGCAGCCGGTAAAACCAACTGGATTATCAAACTGGAAAACAAGGTACAGGGCCTGAGCAATGGCATCATGAACGTGCTGCACAAGGGCTATGAACCTATTTTGGGCAAAGCCCTGGACAACCGTAAGCTGGTACTCGCCCTGGCACTCGGCTTGTTTGGCATATCGGTCTTTATTTTTTCCCGCATGGGTGGTGAGTTTATTCCCAAGCTGGATGAAGGCGACATAGCCTTGCAAGCCCTGATAAAACCGGGCAGTGCCTTGAGTGAGTCTATTGAGGTTTCCAAAAAAATGGAAAAAATTATTCTGGAGAATTTTCCGGAAGTGAAAACCGTGGTAGCGCGAATAGGGGTAGCCGAAATACCTACCGACCCCATGCCCATGGACATAGCCGATGCCTACGTAATCCTGGAAAAAGATCACGATAAATGGGTATCGGCCGACACCAAACAGGAGCTCATCGATAAAATAAATGAAAAAATATCGGTGATACCGGGTGTAAACTTTGTTTATACCCAACCCGTGGAGTTGCGCTTTAACGAATTGCTAACCGGGGTGCGCGAGGATGTAGCCATCAAGCTTTATGGTGAAGACCTGAACATCCTGGCAGCCAAGGCTCAGGAAATGGCCCAGATTATCAGTTCGGTACGTGGGGCAGCCGATGTGCGGGTAGAAGCTACCAGCGGCTTGCCGCAAATTACCGTACAGTACAACCGCGAGCGCCTGGCGCAGTACGGTCTTGATATCGACAAGCTCAACCAATATGTAAGTTCGGCCTTTGCCGGGGCCAGTGCCGGGGTGATTTTCGAAGGTGAAAAACGTTTTGACGTAGTCATTCGCCTGGCGGAAAAATACCGTCAGAATATCGATAACCTGATGAACCTGTACATCGACCTGCCCAACGGCAACCAGGTACCTCTCAAAGAGGTAGCCGATATCTCCTATAAGCCGGGCCCTATGCAGATCTCACGCGACAACACCTACAGACGTATCTATGTGGGTGTAAACGTAAGAGGCCGTGACGTAGAGACCTTTATAGAAGAAGTACAGGAAAAAATGAACCGCAACCTCGAGCTACCTGCCGGCTATTATATTACCTATGGCGGTTCTTTTGAGAACCTGAAGCGCGCCAAGGAACGCCTGAGCATTGTGGTGCCCATAGCGCTGGCGCTGATCTTTGTCTTGCTTTATTTTGCCCTGCGTTCCATTGCCCAGTCGGTGATGATCTACATGGCCGTGCCGCTGGCAGCTATCGGAGGCATTTTGTTTCTGGCCATGCGCGGGCTGCCTTTCAGCATCTCTGCCGGAGTAGGCTTTGTAGTGTTGTTCGGGGTAGCAGTGCTCAACGGCCTGGTACTCATCAGCCGGCTGAATGACCTGCGCGAACATGGGGTAACCGATCTGCGTGAACGGATTTTTACCGCCACCCGCGAGCGTCTCAGGCCGATATTACTCACCGCTACGGCTGCCATTATGGGTTTCACACCTATGGCCATATCCACCTCAGCCGGTGCCGAAGTACAGCGCCCGCTGGCCACGGTAGTAATTGGCGGCTTGATTACTGCCACCCTGCTTACCCTGGTAGTGGTACCCGTACTCTACTATATCGAAGAGAGCCGCCTTCACAAGGATAAAAGCAAGATGGCGGCAGCCGTACTCACCGCCATACTGGCCTTTGCCGGTTTACCTGCCCTGAGCCAGCCTGCAGCCGATTCGACAGAGGTGCTCAGCATGGAGCGTGCTGTGCAGATAGCCATTGAGCGTAATCCGCAACTGAAAGCGGCCCGCCTGGGAGTAAGCAAAGAGGAAAAGCTGAAAAAAGCTGTAGTGGACCTGGGCAATACCGGCATCGGTTTTACCAGAGGGGCGATAAACAGCCCGGGCTTTGTGGACAATAGTTTTGAGATTTCGCAAGGATTTTTGTTTCCTACCGTGTACGGCACCCGCAGCAAGGTGCAGAACGCCCGCATTGACCTTAGCCAGCAGATGGAGGCGGTAAGCCGCAACGACTTGATACGTAAGGTTAAGGCCACCTATATTCAACTGGCCTGGGCGCATAGTCAGCTCACCCTTTACGAGCAGCTCGACAGCATTTATACCAATTTTGCCCGGGCGGCCGATTTGCGCTACCGCAGTGGCGAAACCAACCGGCTGGCCAAAATAGCAGCGGAGGGCAAACATCAGGAAGTACTGCTACTCAAGGAGCAGACACTGGCTGATGTGGAAATTTATCGCCAGCAGTTGAGCAGGTTATTGAATCTGCAAAAAGCGGTGGAGATTGACAATACCCTCGAAGGCATAGATCTGCCCCTAACTTTCGATACGGCTGCTATTAGCAGCAACCCCCTATTGCAAGCTATGCAACAACGTATCGCCCTGGCAGAAATGCAGTACAAGCTGCAAAAGGCGCAGTACGTGCCCGAGTTTTCACTGGGTTTCTTCAATCAGCAGATTGAAGGGGTGCCCAACAACAGCGGCTTCATGATAGGTGTGGGCATACCCCTGGCTTTCTGGGCCAACAGCGGCCGCAGCCAGGCAGCTCAGGTTGAAGTAGAGATAGCCTCTGCCGAAAAAGACAACTACCTGCTGCAGCTTAAAACCCGCTTTGAAAACCTGCTGCAGGAATACGCCAAATACCAAGCCCAACTGGAATACTACCATAGCAAAGGCCTGGAGCTGGCTAACGAACTGGTAAATTTTGCCGGCAAAGGCTATAGTAGTGGCGAAATAGAATATGTCGAGTACATCCGCAACCTGGATCAGGCCAACCAAATACGCGATCAGTATCTGGATACTTTGCGCCTGTACCTGCTTACCAAAAATGAAATCAATTATCTGACGGGGTCTTTTTAAGCCCCATTAAACCATATCAACAATGAAAAAGCAAGTTTTAATATATTTCAAAATGAAAAGACTAGTGATGATCGGCCTGGTGGGGCTGATAACAACCGTATTTTATAGCTGCCAGACACCGGC
This sequence comes from Cyclobacteriaceae bacterium, assembly GCA_015488485.1. Taxonomy (GTDB): domain Bacteria; phylum Bacteroidota; class Bacteroidia; order Cytophagales; family Cyclobacteriaceae; genus S012-113. The sequence continues at coordinate 31,136 of WFNR01000146.1, forward strand.
TGCCAACGAGGAAAGTGCCGCACACAACGAAGAACATAGCGACCATGACGAAGAAGCAACCGGTGAGGTACGTATTACCCGCGAGCAAGCCGATGTACTGGACTTGCAATTAGGGCGGGTGGAAAGAAAAAGTCTTGACAAAAATATCAAAGTAAACGGCTATCTCGACCTGTATCCTCAAGATAAAGCGGCTGTGACTACCTTTATAGGTGGCAACCTGGCGAACATTTATGTGAAAGAAGGTGACAAGGTAAAAAAAGGTCAGATACTGGCCCGCCTGGAACACCCCGATTATATTCAGTTGCAACAGGAATTGCAGGAAGGGGTGAGCCAGTTGAGCTACCTGAAAAGCGAATATGAGCGTAAGGAAAAGCTCTACAAAGAGGATATCTCTTCGGGGCGGGAATACCAGAAAGCCAAGGCCGAATACTTTGCCATGCAGGCACGCGTTAAGGCGCTGAAAGCCAAACTTAAATTACTCAATCTGCAGGTTGATAAGATTCTGGGCGGTGAACTTTACAATACGGTGCCGGTCATAGCTCCGATAGACGGCTACGTGGGCGAAGTGCTGGTAAGCATCGGTGACTTTGCCGAGCCGGGCACTACCATGTTCCTGATCACCAACAACGACAAGACCCATGTTGATTTCAAGGTTTTCGAAAAAGATATCTACAAAGTGCAGCAGGGGCAAAAAGCCTACTTTACCATAGCCAACAGGCCGGGCGAATTGATTGAGGCGCGCATAGAAAAAATAGGCCGGACCTTTGAAGACGACCCGAAAGCGATTCATGTGCATGCCGCCATTACCGGGGCAGTGAAAACCGGCTTATTACCTGGATTGTATGTGGAAGGCCGCATTGTAATCCAGGAGAAACCGGCCAACGTACTACCCGAGGAGGCCATTGTAAAAGATGGTGAAGGTAATTTTATCTTCGTACTGGATGAAGACGAAAGCAGCGAAAATGAGATGGTTTTCAAACCGGTGATGGTAACGACCGGCATTGAAGATGCCGGCTTTGTGGAAGTGGCCTTTGCCGAGCCGCTGCCGGAGGAGGCCAGAATTGTCATCCGAGGGGCATACATGCTTTCTTCAGAATTGATTAAAGGAGAACTGGAACATGACGATTAATCACCAAAACAATGAAAGAAATTAAAGCATTTATCAAACCCAACCGGGTAAAACAAGTGGTGGAAGAGCTGAAAAAACAGGGGTACGACTGCATCACGTTATCCAAGGCGGAAGGCACCGGGTCTTTAAAGAGGCCCGATGCTTTTCCTTCATTGGAATTTAAGGTAGCAGACAGTCCCGTAGTAAAGCTGGAGATCGTTTGTAATGACAGTGAGGTACAAACAATTGTTAGCATTATCAGCCGGGAAGGGCGCTCGCCCGATCCCGGTGACGGGCTTATCTATGTTTCGCATGTGGAGCAGGCCTTTCGTGTTAAGACCGGAGAAGAGTTGACCAAATTGTAGGTATGTCGGTAGTACAATACTGTGAAATTGGTTAAAAATCTCATTTGGATTGAACTTTATATAACTTTAATTGTTTGGTAGAAAAAAGTAGAAGATTATGCCATCTATTCGTGAGCACTGCTGTGGTGCCGACCGGTTTTTCGACCGGATCAAGGCCGACAAACAATACCGCCAATACCTGAAAAAAGGCGCCCGCAAGGCGACTGCTGCTTTGATCAACCAACTCTCCGTACTGGATATAAACGTTAAAACGCTGGTAGATATAGGTGGGGGCATAGGCGCCCTGCAGTGGTGGTTTCTACAGCAGGGCGGGCAGCGCACCATCGACATCGATGCTTCCTCGGGCTACCTGCAGATAGCCCGAGAACACGCTATCCGGCAAGGCTGGCAAGGCAAAACCGATTTTCTGGAAGGTGACTGTACTGAAATCCTGCCGCAACTGGATGAGGTGGATATCGTTACCCTGGACAAAGTGATTTGCTGCTACCCGGACTACCGCGAAATACTTGCCGCCACCTGCCAGAAAGCAACTACCTGCATCGCCCTTACCTACCCCATGGATGGCCCGTTGGCGCAAGCCGTACGCAATCTGGGAGTGCTGTTCTTCAAACTCAGGGGCAACCCCTTCCGACCTTACGTGCACCGCGTGGCCGAGGTACGGCAAATACTGGCTGAACACGGCTTTAAAAGACATCAGCACCAATTGGTTTTCCCCTGGCATGCCGAAACCTACCTGCGAGAAAGCTAACAGGCTTCTATCGGATTGACAGGTTATACTAGTTACGGCCGCTTAATTCAGCCGGATCGTAATACATTTTGGCTCCGGCCTCAATACGCATAGGAATATAATTGGAGCTGGGTGACAAAGGACAGGCATGCTCCGGGTCGTACACACAGATGGGGTTAATGGCCATATTAAAATCGATAACAATCTGATCATCATCCGGCACTTCAATAATCAGAAAACGCCCCCCGCCAAATGTCTCCTCACCGGTAGTCATATCGGTAAAAGGCACGAAAATAGCTGGTGGTCCTTTGCGGGACGGAAATTCAAAGACCACCAACTCAACTTCCCGCCCCTCCAAAAAGAAGTTGACCTTACCATAATGCATAAAGCCATAAGGTGTGCCATCGGTAAGCTGCAAGTCCATTTTTTCCGGACTTGCCAGACGGCTCAACTTGCCTACCACCCGATATTTGAGGTTGACAGGGAAATAGTTGAGTCCGGTAAAATTCTTAAAATATTCATCCGACAGCAGCGTAGTCTCTTTGTTGCGAAAAGCAGCTTCTTCGCGCTGCCGCCAGGCGGTTATTTCTTCCTCATAACGCGCCTCAATTTGCTTGGAACTATACGGCACAATCTGTGCCCCTGCCCATGCGGCATAGCAGCTGCAGATGGTCAGGACTAAAACAAACTTCCGAAAGTGTAGCATAGTAATCACTGGTTTCAAAAACTGCCGTAAATTAGCAAAAAAAGTTAAAACTTGAATACCGGCAATTATTTTGTCAAACTGGTGGACAATTGAAGGATTGCATTATCTTTAGGGTTTCAACAACAATTTATTCAATGTCTATGAAATCGACCTTTTATTTACTTCTACTAACAGGTATTTTCTTCTGGGGGTGCTCCGGCACAGAATCTGAAAAGACTACAGATAACCAGACGACAAATCAACAACAAACAGCCCCCGCAGCGGAAAAACCAGCCAGAAAAAAGCCGCTGAGCCCGAAGCGCGAAGCCATGGCCATGGTGGGCGAAAACCACATTCATATTGACTACAGCTCGCCCAGCGTCCGGGGCCGGGTAATCTGGGGCGGATTGGTGCCCTACAACCAGGTTTGGTCAACAGGTGCACACAAAGCCACAGCCATTAGCTTCGCTCAGGATGTAATAATTAATGATACCCCCGTACCGGCCGGTAAATACGGTTTCTTCACCATTCCCGGTGAAGGAAAGTGGACACTTATTCTCAATAAAAATTGGGATCAGCACCTGGCTGATGAATACGATGAGGCAGAGGATGTGGTGCGCCTGACCGTAACACCCGAAAAATTACCGGAAATGCAGGAGTCACTGACTTATCAGGTAGAACCTCTGAATGACAGTACAGCTCGCATATCAGTATCGTGGGAGCACCTGAAAGTTTCATTCGAAGTGCACAATAAGTAGATACCGGCAATACATTTTCGGGTTCACGTTTCAACAAGGCTGTTTGATATCAAATAGCCTTTTGCTTTTTATTGGAATAATTCTAAATAATTTTTTTACCCATAACACGCAAATAAGGCCTTTTTTTAAACTTTTTCAGAAAATTATGACATAGATCAGTATTTATTTAGACTAATTCTAAATAGATTTGCCAGCAAATAACTTAACCTTAAAACCAATTAGTCTAAATGAGCAAAAAGATTTCAGCACTCGCCATCCTGATTTTTCTAACGTTACACGTCCTGGCCCAAACCGGAAGCATCAAAGGGCGTGTTACCGAACAAGATAATCAACCGCTGCCAGGGGCATCGGTGTATTTGAAGGATACGCAGATAGGCACCGCTACTAATGGCAATGGCTATTTTGTATTGTCAAATGTACCGGCTGGTCAATACACCCTGGTGGTTTCTTCTATCGGCTATACCACCGTAACAAAGACCGTAGAGGTACAAGAAAATACCACTGTTCATCTGGAATTTACCATGCAGGAATCGCTGGCCAGCTTGCCGGAGATAACTGTAATGACCGGAGGTAATAGTGGTATAGACGATATTCCGGGTTCGGTAGCTTACCTCTCCCCCAAAACGCTTTCCAAGTTCAGTTATACCGATATCAACCGTACCCTGCGGGCCGTACCCGGCATCAACCTGCAAGAAGAAGACGGTTTTGGTCTGCGCCCCAATATCGGCCTGCGCGGCACTGGTACCGAACGTAGCTCCAAAATTACCATCATGGAAGACGGGGTACTCATGGCCCCGGCCCCCTACTCGGCTCCGGCAGCCTATTATTTTCCAACTATCGGCCGCATGCAGGCCGTGGAAATTTTAAAAGGCAGCAGCCAGATAAAATACGGCCCTTACACCACAGGCGGGGCTATCAATCTGATTTCTACCCAGATACCCGAAGAACTGGCAGCCAGGGTAGAGCTACTGGCCGGCAGCTATGGTGGACGCAATGTACATACCTACGTAGGCAATAGCCATAAAAACGTAGCCTATATGGGCGAGGCCTATATTTTTGGCTCCGATGGCTTCAAGACCCTTGACAATGGCGGTAATACCGGGTTCATCAGGCAAGACTACCTGGGTAAAATAAGGGTTAATACCAACCCGGATGCCAGGATATATCAATCACTTACCTTTAAGTTCGGCCAGGTACTGGAAACCTCCAACGAAACCTACCTGGGACTCACACAGGAGGATTTCAACCAAACCCCCTATCGCAGGTATTATGGCTCACAAAAAGACCAGATAAATGTGAGGCAGCAGCAATTGGCGCTTACCCATCAAATTAAATTTTCCGAGCAATTCAAGATAACCACTACCGCTTATCGCAACAACCTGCACCGCAACTGGTACAAGCTGGCCAAGGTAACCGACAGTACCGGTACAGCCACAGGCATTACCGCTATTCTCGACAATCCACAAGCCTACCCGGAAGCACTGGCTATTATCAAAGGGCAAACCAGCACCAATCCCGATGCCCTGGACGTAAAAGCCAACAACCGCACCTACTATAGCCAGGGTATTCAAACAGTGCTGAGCAGTAACTACACTACCGGCAACTGGCAGCACATGCCCGAAGTAGGTCTGCGACTGCATCAGGACCAGATGGACCGTTACCAATGGGTGGATGAATACGCCATGAATGAGGGCGTAATGATGCTCACCAAGGCCGGCACGCCCGGCACCGAGAGCAACCGCATAGAAGGGGCCTCAGCCTTTGCCGCCTACCTGCAATACAAGCTGAAGTATGGCAATCTGACACTGGTACCGGGTTTGCGCTATGAAAACATCCTACTTAGCCGGCAGGATTATGGCAAGAACGATCCCGACCGCACCGGTACAGATTTGCAGGAAAGAAGCAACCGGGTAGCAGTTTGGATACCGGGGGTGGGCATTGATTACCGGTTCAACCCATATATCAGTTCATTTGCCGGGGTGCACAAAGGCTTTTCGCCTCCCGGCTCCAAAGAAGGCACCAAACCTGAGGAGAGTATCAATTACGAATGGGGTGTACGCCTGAATAAGGCAGCCCTTTCCGGTGAAATGGTTTTGTTTGTCAATGATTACAGCAACCTGCTGGGCAGCGACCTGGCGGCAGCCGGAGGTGGTGGTAGCAACGACCTGTACAATGCCGGTGAGGTACTAACCAAAGGGCTGGAGTTCAGGATGTCGTACGACCTGTTGTCACGTAACTTGTACACTCCTTTCAGGTTGCCTTTGTCGGTGGTTTATACCTACACCGACTCACGTTTCCAGAACAGCTTCGACAGTGAAAATGACAGTTGGGGTCAGGTAACAGCCGGTGATGAATTTCCTTATCTGGCACATCATCAACTGGCTTTTGTAACCGGTCTGGAGCATAGCAAATTCAGCATCAACCTGAGTGGCAAGTACACCAGTGAAATGCGCACCAAACCGGGGCAAGGTGTTATACCGCCCAATGAAAAGACCGATGCCTGGTTTGTGCTGGATGCCAGTACCGCCTATAACCTGCATACCGGCATTGCCTTGTTTGCCAGCGTTACCAATATCACCAATAAGGTATATCTGGTTTCGAGACGGCCGGCCGGGCTGCGCCCCGGGATGCCAAGAGCCTTTAATATAGGCATTAAAGCCAACTTCTAGTCCGCCAGGATATCCCTGATTATCCTGCAATGGTGGCGCGTATGAACGATCATCAAACGAATGGTCTGCGCTTTGTTGTGTACACCAAAAGCAGGATGCTTGAACCCAAAATTGTCAATAGAATTGACAATTTCGCCCTTCGGGCATGACGAAGCGAAGCTTGTCATGCTCTGGCAGCATCGCCATGAGCTGACGAAGTTATTGCTTGCCAATAACTTGTCAGGGTTAACCGTGACAATTGAAAATCCTTTTTGAGTTATACAAATAGTTACATAACTCATTGGTTTTCAATTCGTCAATTGTCATTAGAAAATCTAATGACAATTCCCGGTTGAAGTGGCTGGTAGCAGGTAGGTCAGTACAGGCTATCAGTACCTGTCTGGCAGCCTGCACCAGGCCATGCAAGCTATCTTGAGTAATAGCTTTACTCGCTACCACTGCAGCCGGAGCCTGCCCCCTGCCCCGCGGAAACCAACCCAGCTTCTGCACCCACCAGCCCGACCAGGATAGCTTGGGGCGGTATTGGGCCGGATCGGACTTTTGCAGAGCCTTGCTCATGCCTATAATGGCCCGCAGGCTGTGGTCGATATGCCAGCCCACCGAAGCCGCAGAAACAGACGGCCGTAGCCGTTCGTGGTAGGCGATCAGGCCCTCCAGCTTGTTTATTTCTTCACTAAGAATGGACAACATGTTAATTTGGCGGAAGCCTACTCCAAAAATGAAATAATTAGTCCCGTAAGATCATCGGCATGTTCCGTATTGAATAAATGCTGGGCATGGGCGCTGCCCGGATAAACCTTGAGTTGCTTGGGCTCGGCAGATGCCTCATAGATTTCTTTAACACCATTATACATGCGCTCGCCCTGCGATACAACAAACAACTTTTGAGTAGCCGTGCTTCTAACGGGCGGACCTCCTGCCGGTGCCAGTAATACCACCTTGTCAACCGGCTGTTTGAGCATCCCCAGCGCATTCAGCGTGGCTGCCCCGCCCATGCTGGCACCCACTATGCCGATTTGCTCATAGCCCTGCTTACGCAGGTAGTTTACCGCACCTATAATATCATACAGTTTTTTACCGGTACTGCCGCCACTACTCTTGCCATAGCCGCGAAAATCTATCGGCAGGGCGGTAATACCTAGTTGTTGCAACTTTTCCGCCAGGGGATACCAGCTTTCCTTATTAAAAACTGCCCCGTGGGCCAAAACTACCGCCTTTTTATTACCTGCCTTGAAAAGGGCCCCATCTATATGAGCCCCATCCTCAGTGGTGAAGGAGACAATGTCAAACTTCTCTTGTGCCATACCGGTCATCATTAGCCAGCCATTTAGTATAGTTATCAAAGCAATTTTTTTCATAACCTTCTTTTTTTTATCAAGGTAAAGCATTTTTCCGGCATTACCAAAAACCTCCTACAAGCCCGGCAGGCCATTTGTCAGGAATTTTTACCGTTTGCATTTTGGAAGACGAAATGTTTTTTTGTAGCTTGGGCGCCTTGAAAAGAATATTGCCAAATATTCATCGAATGTCTAACCTAAACCCATGTTTTATGCTAAAATTTTACAAACGAGGTAAACTTTTACCACTTGTCTTTCTATTGGTTTTTTCTCTCACATCATTTGCTCAGGTAAAACCAGTCATTACCGAGCGGGTTATTGCCAAAGATGGCGTACCCACCCTTATCAAGCTTGACGCCAAACAAGCGGTACCGCTTTATGAGGCCGAGCAGATTATTAAACAACAGGTAGAGCTACCACAAAAGAACAACCTGAAACTGGTATCTTCTACGGTGGACGACCTGGGAATGGTTCATCAAAAATACCAGCAGTACTACGATGGCATCAAGGTAGAATATGCCGAGTACCATGCCCATGGCAAAGGCAATACCCTACATCTGTTAAATGGTGAGGCCAAGCGTATCAATCAACTGAACACGATGCCCAGCCTGACGGCCGAAGAGGCCCTGCAGCGTGCCAAAGCCTTTATTGGTGCCAGCGAATACATGTGGGAAGACCCCGAGCAGGAGCAGTGGGCCAAGACCATTGCCGGCAATACCAATGCCTCCTTTTACCCCAAGGGTGAACTGGTAATCGTAGATAACTACCTGACCAGTGACCGGAATAAATATCGTCAACCCACTCTGGCCTATAAGTTTAACATTTATGCCAAAAAACCTCTGAGCCGCGATTATGTATATGTAGATGCTCATACCGGAGAAATTATCAACCGGGTGCCGATCATCAAACATGCTGCTGCCACCGGCACGGCAGCCACCCGCTACAGCGGCAGTCGCAGCATCGATACCGACAGCAATGCCGGCTCCTACCGCCTGCGCGATTACACCCGCGGTCAGGGTATAGAAACCTATGACATGAACAACGGCACCAATTACAACAATGCCGTTGATTTTATTGATAATGATAACAACTGGACAGCAGCCGAATGGGATAATGCCGCCAAAGACAATGCCGCTTTGGATGCCCACTGGGGCGCCATGATGACCTATGACTATTTTATGACGGTGCACAACCGCAACAGCTTTGACGGCAATGGCGCCATAATCAAGAGCTATGTGCACTACAGCAGCAATTACGAGAATGCTTTCTGGAACGGTTCGGTTATGACCTATGGCGATGGTAATACGCGCTTTGATGCGTTGACCTCTTTGGATGTGGTTGCACATGAAATTGGCCATGCCGTAACAGAAAATACAGCCAATTTAGTGTACGAAAAAGAGTCTGGTGCTCTGAACGAAGGTTTTTCGGATATCTGGGGAGCTTCTGTAGAATATTTTGCCGCTCCGGAAAAATCCACCTGGCTAATAGGCGAGGACATTGACCTGCAACAAGCGGCACTGCGCTCAATGAGTGATCCAAAGTCGCTGGGACAACCGGACACCTACCAGGGCACCAATTGGTATGATGTAAACGGCTGCACCCCCAGCCAAACCAACAACTACTGTGGTGTACATACCAACAGCGGTGTACTCAATCATTGGTTTTATATACTGTCGGTGGGTAAGTCCGGCACCAACGACCTGGGCACTTCTTACAATGTAACAGGCCTGGGCATTACAACGGCAGCCAAAATTGCATATCGTGCCGAAGCTGTGTATCTGGGCGCCAACGCCACCTACAACGATGCCCGTAATTTTACCATTCAGGCGGCCGAAGACCTGTACGGAGCCGGCTCCAATGAGGTTATCCAGACCACCAATGCCTGGAATGCCGTAGGGGTAGGCGGTAAGTACGGTGAAGTAACCTACTGTGCTTCCAATGGCCAGATTACTTCCGATGAATACATCGGTCGTGTACAGCTCAATACTATCGACAATGCCACTGGAGCCTCATCTGGCGGTTATGGTGACTATACTAGTATATCTACCGATCTGGATATCAATGCCAGCTATACAATTACCATTACCCCTACCTGGACAGGCACCATTTATAATGAAGGCTATGCCGTATGGATAGACTACAATGGCGATGGCGACTTTGCCGATGCCGGTGAGCAGGTGTTTTCCAAAGCTGCCAGCAAAACCACTCCGGTAAGCGGTAGCTTTACCGTACCTGCCGGTGCCAAGAATGGCCCTACCCGTATGCGGGTATCTATGAAATACAATGCCATCCCTACGGCCTGCGAATCATTCCGCTGGGGCGAAGTGGAAGACTATACGGTGAACATAACCACCGGCACCCCACCTACTTGCGATGTGCCTACCGGTATAGCGGCCAGCAATATTACCTATAACTCAGCCACTATTACGTGGACGGCTGTAAGCAATGCCGTAAGCTATGATGTACAGTACAGGCCCAGCGGTACCACCACCTGGTCGAGTGCCAACACTACTACGGCCAGCATCAACCTGACCGGACTGACTGAGCAAACCACTTATGAATATCAGGTACGCACCAACTGTAGCTTTGGCAGCTCAAATTGGTCGGCCACCAACACTTTTACCACTACGGCCGCTCCTGTTTGTGATGTACCTACCAACCTGAATACCAGCAATATCACATATAATTCGGCTACTTTTAGCTGGACGGGCTCCAGCAATGGTGACAGCTATGATGTGCGCTACCGGGTGGTGGGCACCACTGCCTGGACAACGAACAATACTACAGCCACCACATTGAACGTAAGCGGCCTGAGCGCTTCGACCGATTACGAGTGGCAGGTAAGCACCATCTGCTCGTTTGGTAACTCGGGTTGGTCAGCCACGGCTACCTTTACCACCAATGCCCTGCCGCCTTGTAATACGCCTACCGGCCTGGCCAGTAGCAATGTAACTGATGTGTCGGCAACGGTAAGCTGGAGTGCCGTAACCGATGCCGCCAGCTACGATGTGCAGTATCGTCCTACGGGCAGTGGCACCTGGAGTAGTGTAAATACTACGGCTACATCCACTACCCTGAGCGGGCTTACAGCCAATACCACCTACGAGTGGCAGGTGCGCACCAACTGTACTTTCGGCACTTCATCAAACTGGTCGGCCAGCGCCAACTTTACTACCCAGCAAACGGTAGTGAACTACTGCTCGGCTTCCGGTAATAACCAAAATTACGAGTACATCGATCTGGTACAACTGGGCACCATCAACAATGTAACCGGTGCCAATGGCGGCTATGGTGATTTTACGGCCATGTCAACCACACTTGTTACCGGCAACAGCTACACGATCAACTTCAGTGCCGGATTCCCGGGTTCTACCTATAGCGAAAACTGGCGCATCTGGATTGACTTCAACCACGATGGTGATTTTGCTGATGCAGGAGAGCAAATTGTAAGTGGTTCTACAAGTGGTAGCGGCACAGCAAGCGGCAACTTTACCGTACCGGCAGGGGCCTCCCTCGGTGCTACCCGCATGCGCGTGGTGATGGCCTGGAACACTACCCCGCCATCATGCGGCACCTTTACTTATGGCGAAGTGGAAGATTATACTGTGGTAATCTCCGCCACGGCAGTAAACGGCATAGCCGGTTTCAGTGATTTTGCCAAAGGTGATGATGTGAACCCTGACTTCTGGAATCTGAGCCTGCACACATATCCCAACCCGGTAAGCTACGAGCTTACCTTCAACTTCAATGAATTTAAGGAAGTTAAGCAGGTGAGGATATTCGATATCAACGGAGTGGAAATGACTGCCTTTACGGCTGACAAGCAAATGAACAAGGTAGATGTTTCGGCTTTGGCCAAGGGAGTTTACATCCTATTTGTCGATACCGAAAGAGGTAATTTCGAAACGAAGTTTATTAAACAGTAAGCAAACTGTTTAAGACGAAAAAAGCCCCCGGATTAGCACCGAGGGCTTTTTTTTATGTCAATAATCAGGTCGGAATTATTGAGCCGGCCAGATTTGTCGTAACAGTTTGGCCTCCCGGTCAAAATCGGGACAGCTATTGCGGCCGGCCAAACCACCAAACTCACAAAGCATATTACCATTAGCGGCATATACCACCGCCATAGCATCTGGGCAGCCGTGGCATTCCTCTACCATATAAACCGTAGCCCCCTGATAGCGGTACGCCTGCACCCGGGCACGATCGTTACCGCTCTCTTTAAAACCACTGATCTTCTCTGTCAACCACTGCGGCAAATTATCGCTATCCCCGACAGCCGGCTGTTGTGCTTTACAGGATAACATACCAACCAACAACATAAAACAGGACAACAGTTTTACAGGCGCCATCATACATAAAAATTAAGGATACATTTTTTCTCCGGCTTCTACCCTTACATTCAGGCTGTTTTCCGGGGGCGGTAGCGGACAAACATGTTCGGGGTCATATACACAATATGGATTGTATGCCATATTGAAATCAAGGGTAAGTACATCCCCCTCGGGCACATCCAACACCAGGTAGCGCCCACCGCCATAGGTGGTATCGCCAGAGGTTTCATCATAAAAAAGAATCAATAAAGCGCCTTTTTTAGCGCCACGTTCGGCCGCCCTTTTACTCTGATACACATCCAGGCTATGCTCCTTACCCTGGAGGTTGAAAGTTACCTTGCCGTAGATCAGGTAGTCAACCGTGCGTAAGCCGCTGGTCTTGACGGCAACCGTGCGACCATCGTAGTACCTGGTAAGTCGCCCCTGGACACGATAGCTGTAATCTGTCGGGTAATAATTAAGGCCGGCAAAATCCTTTAGTAGATCATCCGGCAACATGGTTTTTCCCGGAATGCGATACAGACTATCCTTGCGCTGCCGCCACTCTTGTACTTTCCGGTAATGCTCCTGCTCGTTGTCAGCGTAGATTACCCCTTGGGCCATACCATAGAAGCTGCCCAACAAAAACAGTAGAAAGGCAAATATTTGCTTATACATATCCTTTTTTCTTTTGGTGGTAGCAAAAATAGCTTTCTCACTCACTAATACAACCACAGCCAGTTATCATTTTCAGATTATCGTTTTTCGGGGTACGCTCTGCCGATAACCTGTGGTTTAATTTCGGGCCAGGTGTATTTTTCAACCTGTACGATAATCAGGGTGTCAACAAAGCCATTGATAACCTTACTCCGGCCGACAAGGTAAACACCGTACGCAGAGTAGGCGTAAATGCCCGTTTTGCGCTGGGCTTTTATATCAGTGAACATCTGTATCTGAACATCATGTTTATTTCAGACTATGGCCGCAAATTCTATTTTGAAAACGACACTTATCAAATACGCCTGTCGATGCAGAGCATCAGTGTAGGGCTGGGCTGGACATTGGGCAAGCATCT
>WFNR01000147.1 GCA_015488485.1 Cyclobacteriaceae bacterium
TATATCATCCTGCATGGCAGTGTAACCAATGTGCTGGGGCGCGACAATGTTTTTGGCTATGAATATGCCCGTTGGCCCGATCAGTCGGGTATGTATGCCGGGCGGGCGATAAAGCAGCCGGCTCTGCGCATGTATTTTATCGGGGTGTTTATTACCCTGAGTAAAGAAAAGACCTTAAATCAATTACAAACCCTGTAAACTATGTTTCATAAAAAACCTGTAAAAATCATGAGAACACTTATCATTCTGACCACACTCTTGCTGGCAGCCCTATCTACGCTGCCGGCCAGGGCCCAAAACGACTACCAAATTGTCGTGGAAGTAGAAAATATCCAATCGTCCGAAGGTAGTATCCGGGTCGGTTTGTTTAACTCCAAAAACACTTTTTTGGAGGACGCTTATAAGGGCATAACCGCCAGGCCGGTGAAAGGCACCATGACCTTTACCTTTGAGCACATACCGCCCGGAGAATATACCGTGAGCGTTTATCACGATCTGAATGACAATGGCGAACTGGATAGCAATATGATGGGCATACCTACCGAGCCTTACGGTATTTCGCTGGAAGGCCGTAGCATGTTCGGTCCGCCTGTTTACAGCCGGGCGGCTTTTAAGGTAACTGACAAAAATGTAAGATTACTGATTACCCTGGAGTAGCCCAAGGGTATTACACAACTCAAGTATAGGCAGTAACCGCAATAATTACTTATTTTGGACTGATGGATAAATGCGGTATCATTCCCGGGCGCAGAGAGCTGCTTATCATCTTGTTGCTGGCCACCCTGATGACGGTGGTCCTTTGCCCGCCATGCCTGCATAATTGGGCTTATGCCTGGCGTTTCTGGGGTATTACCGTCACCATCTGGCTGGTGATGTGGTATGGCAATGGCTTTGTGGCCGACTGGCTCGACAGGTGGATTGCCTGGAAAGAACAACCCGGTAAAAGACTGTTGCTGGGCATTGTGAGCTCAGTGGCCTATTCGGCTCTGGCTATGCTACTGTTGGCGTGGTTGTTCAACCGTGTATTAGACATCGATATTGGCAATGTCTGGCAACTGGTGCTGATCAGCGTAGTTATTTCCATAATAATTTTACTATTTATTCAGGCCCGGCAGTTTATCTTTTCCTGGCGCGATCTGGCGCTGCGTGAGGAGCGCCTGCGTGGTGAGTTGATGGCCTCGCGTTACGAGGTGTTGAAGAATCAACTCAATCCGCACTTTCTGTTTAACAGCCTGAATGCGCTGGCCGATCTGGTGCATGAAGATCCGGCTTTGGCCGAAAAATACATCAACCAGTTGTCAAGAGTATTGCGCTATGTGCTGGAAACCAGTCAGCAAGCTGTGGTGCCACTGGCTACCGAATTGGACATCCTGCAGGCCTATGTGTTTTTACAACAAATCAGGTTTGGTGCTAATTTCAAAGTGGATATCGATGTGCCGGAGGCCTCTCAGCAAAAGAAAGTGCCGCCTCTGGTACTGCAAATTCTATTGGAGAATGCCATCAAGCACAATGAAATCACCACTGCCAATCCTTTAAGGGTAAAAATTTCCCTTAAACAGGACGATTTGCAGATATGCAACAACCTGCAGCCGCGCGAATCGCTCAAGGGTGAATCTACCGGTACCGGTCTGGCCAATGTGCAGGCACGATACAATGCCCTGACTGACCGGCAGGTAAGGGTAAGCCGTTCTGACGGTCAATTTTGTGTAGTTTTACCACTGCTCGACAAGCAATTATGAAAAGAGCGCTGATAGTAGAAGACGAAATACTGGCTGCCAAACGCCTGCAACGCCTGCTACGTGAAATAGAAACCGATATGGAAGTGCTGGCCGTGCTCGATTCGGTAAAGGAGGCCGCCAGATGGCTGGCCACCAACGAGCCGCCCGACCTTATCTTTATGGATATCCAACTGGGCGATGGCCTGAGTTTTGAGATATTTGACATTGTGGAGGTGGCCTGTCCGGTTATTTTTATTACGGCTTACAACCAATATGCACTGGAGGCTTTCAAGGTGCACAGCATTGCTTATCTGGTAAAGCCTGTTTCGGCCGATGACCTGCGCCAGGCCTTGGTCAAATACGATGAGTTAAACAAAATGTTCAGCAAGTCGGGGCAGCACCAACAGGTACAACAATTACAGGCCGGTTTTGCTACCGGCTACAAACAGCGCTTTCTTATCAAGGTGGGCATGCATATTAAATCTGTTCCGGTAGATGAAGTAGCGTTCTTTTTCAGCCGCCATAAGGCTACCTTCCTCAAAACCTTTGCCGGAGAAAAATATTTGCTCGATTATACCCTTGAACAACTTGCCACCATGCTCGATCCGCAGCAGTTTTTCCGAATCAACCGGCAGTATATTGTTAATCTGGCTGCCATTACCGAGATGGTGAGCATTACCAACAGCCGCTTGGA
Source organism: Cyclobacteriaceae bacterium (assembly GCA_015488485.1). Classification (GTDB taxonomy): domain Bacteria; phylum Bacteroidota; class Bacteroidia; order Cytophagales; family Cyclobacteriaceae; genus S012-113. Next base: position 2,413 of record WFNR01000147.1, read on the forward strand.
GGTACACCTCAAGCAGGCGGAAGACGACCAGGTGATCGTCAGCCGTGAGCGGGTAGCTACTTTCAAGCAGTGGCTCGACCGCTAGTGAATGCCTTTGAACAGTCTGTTCCAGCGTATTTTATGGAACAAACTTTCTTGCGGGTCGATCGACATCCAGATGAACAGGGCCTTACCCACGATATGGTCGTGCGGCACAAAACCCCAGAAGCGTGAGTCGAGTGAATTGTGGCGGTTGTCGCCCATCATAAAATAATAATCTTGCTTGAAAGTATAGGTAGTGTAGGGGGTACCGTCAATCACCAGGGTACTGTCGCCCCGGTTTACTTCATCATGGCCTTCATAATGCTCAATCACCCGGCCGTACTTGGTCATGGTTTCTTCATTTACCGGTATGGTCATGCCTTTGGCCGGTATCACCATCGGCCCCCAGTAGTCCACATTCCAGGGATATTTGGAAGCATCCGGATAGATGTTCTCATCGGCATAGTCGGGCTGTTCTTTTATCACCTCCACACTGTTGATAAACTGCAACTGCTCCAGTTCTTTGGCAGTAGACGGTGTGGTAAATACCAGGTAGCCGCCTTGCACCTTGTGATGCTCGTTAATGTGATATTTTTCCCAGATACGTTTGTTGATAATCTGATTGGTCTTGGCATAATACCTGAATTGCGCCCCGGCAGGCTGGGGCTGGGCTTCGCCATTGATATACACCACCATATCTTTTACTTGCAGGGTATCGCCCGGCAAACCGACACAGCGCTTGATATAATTGGTTTTTAAGTCCACCGGAAAGGAAAAATCCACCGGCCAGTTAAATACCACCACATCGTTGCGTTTTACCTCGCTGATGCCCGGCAGCCGGTATTGCGGCAGTTGTATCCAGTCTAGATAGGAGGGGATATCGGTGCCCCATATTTTTTGATGCGTAAGGGGTATCTGCAATGGGGTAGCCGGAGTACGGGCGCCATAGTGCACTTTGCTTACAAACAGAAAGTCGCCTACCAGCAATGAGCGTTCCATCGAAGGTGTAGGGATGGTATAGGCTTCCAGAAACAACCAGCGGATGATGGTGGCGGCCACTACGGCAAACAGAATAGCATCGGCCCATTCGCGGGCCTTGCTCTTGGGCTTTTGCCTCTTTTTCTTTTTTATGCCCAGCACTTGCAGGACTTTGTGTAGCAGGGAGGGACGTTGCTCTTCATTGCCAGAAGAAGCCGATGAGGGTGATGCACTTTGTTCAGTCATAAGCCGGTATTAATATCTTGTTTGGGCTGAAAAACTTACAAAGGATGAGATAATTTTCGGTAAAACCAATTTTATCGGTCGTTCAAAAAGTCATCCATGGTTTTAAAGCCTTTTTTATCTTTTATCCATTCGGCTACGGCCAGGGCGCCAGCGGCAAAACCGTAGCGGTTTCGGGCCTGGTGGGTGATGGAAATATCATCATAAGGGCCGCGGTAGGTAATGATGTGGGTGCCGGGTACCTCGCCCTCGCGCACCGATACCACCGGTAGCTCGCCCGGTCCCGCCTGTGTACCGGCCACCCATCTGTTCAGGTTGGGGTGGTGGGCCACCAGGCCCGTGGCCAGCTCTATGGCCGTGCCGCTGGGCGCATCCAGTTTATGGATATGGTGTATCTCCTTGATGGCAGGGGTGTAGTTATAGGGCGCCAGCAGTTGGGCCAGCCACTTGTTGAGCTTGAAAAACAGGTTGACGCCCAAACTGAAATTGGCGGCATACAAAAAGGTGCCGTTCGTGCGTGCCACCTCCTGTTTTACGGCAGGCAGCTTATCCAGCCAGGCCGTGCTGCCGCTGATCACCGGCAGGTGGTGCTTAAGGCAATACATAATGTTGTCGTAGGCAGCAGCAGGGGTGCTGAACTCAATGGCCACGTCAATTTTATGTGCATCGAGTTCAAGCTCCTCCAGGTTGGTTTGGCTGTTGGTTTTCAGTACCACATCATGACCTGCCTGCAAGGCCAGTTCCTCGATGGTCTTACCCATTTTGCCATAACCAAATAAAGCAATACGCATGGTCAGAATTTAAATCTTATACTAAATCCCGTGGTGGTTCCACCAATGTCCACCGGTATCAGGGTCGGCTCCAGCTTCACCGAGAGGTCTTCATTGATATCAAACTCAATGAGGTGGGCATCTACATGGGCATCGGCAATTTGTACCAGATAAAATAAAATGCCATACAAGGCGGTCTGGTCGCGCCAGCGCCTGTAGTTGTCGCGGGCCCGCTTCAGGGTGGCCTGGTCGTAGCCGGTCTCATTGGGGTGGTCAGGGTCTTGCGCAATCTCATAAAGCAGCATTCTGCGGTAATACTGGTAGTTCTGGTCGTTATACCTGATAAAATAGGCAAAAGCTGCCAGCCCGCCCCAGACAAAGGGTATCTTCCAGTATTTTTTGTTGTAAGCCTGTCCCAGCCCGGGCAGTACGGCCGAAAGCAGCGCTGCCTTTACCGGATCATGCCCCGGGGCTTCGGTAGCAATAAAGGCTGTATCGGCCGGGGTATTTACCGCCTGCAAAGTAGCAAGCGTTGTAGTGGTATCAGCTTTTGCCTCTTGCTGCCCGGCAAAAGGTTGTAGGGGCTCCTGGGCAAAGCTGCTCAGGGCAAGCAGGTACAAACCGATAAGCCAGAGTTGTTTCAAGGTTGTTTCCGCTTTTCTTAACCCGGAAAATTCACCTGAATTTTCCGCCTTTCAGGCCGAAGAATGCCAAAATTTACGCTTTTGGTGATTTTTTTCATATTTTCTTGAAAAGACAATCGATATAACAATACTCAAAAATGAGGTATGTAATTTTTGGCATTTTCGGGATTAACCCTATTATAAATCCCTGATAATCTGATATTAAAAAGATCATATGTCCACTCCTTATAAATTTATCATGAATAAAGCGGGTTAAAGCCTGATATCCAGGATTTCCAGTATCCTGTTCAGATCCTGAGCTGAGTTAAAGGGTATCTTGATGCTACCCTGGTTGCGCTCGTTGGCGTTTAGCACAACTTTGGTGCCAAAGTGCGATGATAATTTATTTTGCAACTGCCTGATCACCGGATCGGCAGATGTCGGTTTGCCCTTTTCCCTGGCCGGCTTTTCTTCTCCGGCAGCCAGCAGCCGTGCCAGTTGCTCTACCTGGCGCACGCTCAGGTCGTTTCTAATAATCCTGCGATAAACCTCCAGTTGGGCCTCGGTATTTTCAATGCCGATGAGGGCGCGGGCATGGCCCATGCTTATTTTCTTGTCGCGAATAGCCGCCTGAATGTCGGGGGGCAGCTTTAGCAGACGCAGGTAGTTCGTCACCGTAGAGCGTTTCTTGCCCACCCGTTCGGCCAGTTCTTCCTGGGTAAGCTGGCACTCGCTCATCAGGCGCTGGTAGCTCAGGGCTATCTCGATGGCGTTGAGGTCTTCACGCTGTATGTTCTCGATGATGGCCATTTCCAGCATCTGCTGGTCGTTAGCGGTGCGCACATAGGCGGGTATGGTTTTCAGTCCGGCCTGTTTGGCGGCCTGCAGCCTGCGTTCGCCCGAAATAAGCTGGTATTGCTTATCGGCCAGCTTGCGCACGGTAATCGGCTGGATGATACCCTGGGTCTTGATCGACTCGGCCAGCTCGGCCAGCGCCTCCGCATCAAATTCACTGCGCGGCTGGTAGGGGTTGGTTTCGATTTCTTCCAGGGCTATGTCACTTACACTGCCGGCTGCCTGCCGCTTTTTGAGCAGACCGGTGCCGGCTGCACTCGATTCGTCCAGCAGGGCTCCCAGGCCGCGTCCCAGCGCATTTTTTCGTTTGGCACTCATAGGGTTAGGTGTTTTTTTCTATTATTTCGCGGGCCAGATTCAGGTAGCTGATGGCACCTTTGCTGTCGGCATCGTGCGCCAGGGCCGGTTTACCGAAGCTGGGCGCCTCCGACAGCTTTACATTACGCGGAATGATGGTATCGAAAACCATATCCTGGAAATGCTGCTTGACTTCTTCCACTACCTGGTTCGACAGCCGCAGCCGCACATCGTACATGGTGAGCAGGATGCCTTCGATCTCCAGCCTGGGGTTGAGGCGCGACCGGATAATCTTGATGGTATTGAGCAGCTTGCCCAGCCCTTCGAGGGCAAAATATTCGCACTGCACCGGTATGATTACCGAGTCGGCAGCGGTCATGGCATTGACCGTAATCAGCCCCAGCGAGGGTGAGCAATCGATGATAATGAAGTCATATTCATCTTTGACAGGTGCCAGGGCATCGCGCATTTTCTCCTCGCGGTTGTCCAGATTTACCATCTCCACTTCGGCTCCCACCAGGTCGATGTTGGATGGAATCAGATGCAGATAATTAATTTCCGTTTCGATAATGGCCGAGCGGATATCGGCCCCGTCCACCATGCACTCGTATATGCTGGTTTCAATGCTGCGCGGGTTCACCCCGATGCCCGAGGCGCTGTTGGCCTGCGGGTCGGCATCTACGATCAGGGTCTTCTGTTCCAACGCGGCCAAACTGGCCGCCACATTAATAGCGGTGGTGGTTTTTCCTACGCCTCCTTTCTGATTTGCTATGGCAATAATTTTTCCCATTAAAAAATTTCTATACTGTAATACTTGAACCGATGTCGGGCAAAAGTAGTTCTATTCCACTACTTTCGAATGCTTGCCGTGCCTCTTCTTTGTTTATTTCTATGTAAGGAAATGTGTCGTAATGAATGCCCAACACCTTGCTTACGCCCACAAAGCCAGCCGCTTTTACCGCCTCGGCTATGCCCATGGTAAAATTATCTCCGATAGGCAGTACGGCCAGATCAAGTTTAAAGAATTCGGGGATGAGCTTCATATCCTGGTGCAGGGCTGTATCACCAGCCAGGTAAACAGTACCTTCATCTGTACTGACCACAAAACCAGCCGGATTGCCACCGTATGTGCCATCGGGTAGCACGCTCGAGTGCACGGCATTTACCATCTTAACAGTGCCGAAGTCAAAATGCCACTGTCCACCGTGGTTCATCGGGTGGCCTTCAATGCCCTTGTTGCCATACCAGGTTACAATCTCGAAGTTGGAGATGATTTTGGCATTACTCTTTTTGGCAATGGCTTCGGCATCGGCTACATGGTCTTCATGACCGTGGGTAAGCAGGATATAATCGGGCTGCAGTTGATTGATGTCGATATGCGCAGCCAGCGGATTAGGTGTAATAAAAGGATCGACCAGCAGGCTGTGCCCGGCCGTTTTGACCTCTACACAACCGTGTCCTAAATAGGTGATTTCCATGGCGATTCGTTATTTGGGTTGATACATGCTTTGTCAACAAATATAACGGATTATCGCCACAGTAAGATGGTGCCGCAAAAGTCGAAAATACTAATAAATTCCGGAAAGACGCTTAGCGTTTCTTTTTCTTCTGGGCTTCTTCTTTGGCCTTCATGGCCTGCTCCAGCCGCAGTTGGAATTTGCTCTTTTTCTTGTGCTTGTTGCGCAGCCGGTTTTCCTCTAACACCGCTTTGATTTTTTCCTCATCCACAAATCTGCGAATAAGCGCCTGCTGACCGAAAGTGATGATATTGGAAACAAAATAATAGAAGCTAAGAGCGGCCGGAAAACTATTAAGGATAAACATAAAGATCAGCGGCATCATATAGCCCA
>WFNR01000148.1 GCA_015488485.1 Cyclobacteriaceae bacterium
GGCTACTAAGAGAAAGAAAAAGAACACCACATCATATAATAACAAATAACCGTTTAATTTTGCCGCATGCCGGAACAACTCATGGTATATAACAGCCTGTCGGGCAAAAAGGAGGTTTTTGAACCCTTAAACCCGCCTTTTGTGGGCATGTACGTCTGCGGCCCTACGGTGTATTCCGATGTACACCTGGGCAACGTACGTACCTTTGTCAGCTTCGATGTTATTTATCGCTACCTGTTGCACCTGGGCTATAAAGTGCGCTATGTGCGCAATATTACCGATGTTGGCCATCTGGAAAATGATGCCGATGAGGGTGAGGACAAGATAGGCAAAAAGGCCCGTCTTGAAAATCTGGAGCCCATGGAAATTGCCCAGCGCTATGCCAATGGCTTTCACGAGGTGCTGCAGCAATTTAACCTGCTGCCGCCCAGCATAGAGCCGGCCGCCACCGGCCATATCGTAGAGCAAATAGCTATGGCACAGAAACTGCTCGACAACGGTCTGGCCTATGAAGTAAACGGCTCGGTGTATTTTGATGTAACCAAATACAACCAAAACCACCACTATGGCAAGCTTTCCAAGCGCAATATCGAGGAGATGATGGAAAGTGGCCGTGAGCTGGCTGCACAGGATGAAAAACGCAACCCCATAGATTTTGCCCTATGGAAAAAGGCCTCTCCGGTGCATATTATGCGCTGGCCGTCACCCTGGGGCGAGGGCTTCCCCGGCTGGCACCTGGAGTGCTCGGTGATGGGGCAGAAATACCTGGGTGAGACGTTCGACATCCACGGGGGGGGTATGGATTTGAAGTTTCCTCATCATGAATGCGAGATAGCTCAGTCAGTGGGGGCTTATGGCAAAGACCCTGTCAGGTATTGGCTGCATACCAATATGCTTACTGTCAACGGCCAGAAGATGAGCAAATCGCTGGGCAACTCTTTCTTGCCCCATGAACTGTTTGCCGGCAGCCATCCTTTACTCGATGAGGCCTATTCTCCCATGACGGTGAAGTTTTTCATGTTGCAGTCGCATTATTCCAGCACGCTCGATTTCTCCAACGAAGCCCTGAAAGCGGCACGCAAGGGCTATAAAAGGATGATCAACGGCCTGCGGGTGATCAGGAAAATGACCTGGCAGGATGATGACGGCCAACCTAATGAGGCCTTGCAGAACCAGGTGGAAAAGCAAATAGCCGCCTGCACCTCGGCCATGAACGATGACTTCAATACCGCCCTGACCATCGGGCAGTTGTTTAACCTGCTCAAGAAAATTAATTCCCTGCACAGCGGCCAGCTTAAATTTGGCGAACTGGGGGAAGACCTGTTCAACAGGCTCAAACAAACCTACATGACCTTTGTAGAAGATATTTTGGGGCTGATTGAAGAAAAACCGGCCGGTTTTGACGAACTGGTAGAAGCCCTGATGACCCTGTACCGTGAGGCCAAGCACGCCAAAGACTGGCCCCGCGTAGATGAAATAAGGGCAGCTCTGAAGGAAAACGGGGTGGTGGTGAAAGATATGAAAGACAAGATAGACTGGGCGTATGACGAATCTTAGACACCTCCTCATTATCGGGCTGGCGAGCATTGTACTTTTTTTAAGCAATTGCAAACATGAAGAAAAGGCCGTAAACAAACCTGTACGTCAGGTGCAGGTGCCAGCTTTCAATGCCGATTCGGCTTATTTCTATGTACAGGAGCAGGTGGACTTCGGGCCGCGTATTCCCAACAGTACCGCTCATCGCCAGGCAGGCGATAAGATTATTCAGCGCCTGAAGGCCTATGGCGCCAGTGTAAAGGTTCAGGAGTTTGAAGCCACTGCCTATGACGGTACCCGGTTGCAGTTGCGTAATATCATGGGCTCTTTTAATCCGCAGGCACGCAAGCGCATCCTGCTGGCCACGCATTGGGATACCCGTCCCTGGGCTTCGAAAGATCCCGATGACCCGCAGGCACCCTTTGACGGGGCCAACGATGGCGCCAGTGGTGTGGGCGTGCTGTTGGAGATAGCTCGCCAGTTAGCAGCCGGTCAGCCACCTGAGGTAGGCATTGACCTGCTTTTCTTTGATGGCGAAGACTGGGGCGAAGAGGGTGGCAACAACTTCGATTCCTGGTGCCTGGGCTCGCAATACTGGGCAAAGCACAAGGGCAACTATGCGGCCTATTACGGCATCTTGCTTGATATGGTTGGCGGTAAAAATGCCCGCTTTCCCTGGGAAGGATATTCGCGCAAAATGGCCAAAAACATATTGCGCAAAGTATGGACGCAGGCTGCCGACCTGGGCTACAGCCGTTATTTCGTGCCCCGCAAGGAGGGCGCCATCACCGATGACCATTATTATGTAAACACCATAGCCAAGATACCCATGATCGATATCCTGCACTGGGAACCGGAAGCCGGCTATTTCGGCACCTGGCACCACACCCGCCAGGACAACATGGCGATTATTGACAAAAACACCTTGAAGGCCGTGGGCCAAACACTGCTGCATGTGGTGTATTATGAAGAGCCTTGATGTTGTATTAAGAAACATTGCCGGTTCAATAGTAAGAGCAAGCGGTTGAAAAACCAGAGAGGTTGACAGTGGTTGAGGCACTTGAATTAGCAGCCTGTCCTGCCTGAACTGCCTGATCTGCCTGAGGTTCTCGAAGGCAGGCTCTCGCTAAAAATTCAACTACAACCCTGCCAACATCCTGCCAACATCCACATTACCTCCCGATAAGATCAGCCCCACCTTTTTGCCGGCAAATACCTGCGGGTTCGCCAGTACCACGGCCAGCGGTACTGCCGCTGAAGGCTCTACCACCACTTTCAGGCGTTCCCAGAGCAGGCGCATAGCTTCTTTAATCTGGTCGTCCGTAACCGTCAGGATGTCATTGGCATAGCGACTGATGATCTGTAATGTACGCGGGCTCAGCGAGGTAAGCAAGCCATCGGCAATAGTTTGCGGGTTCACCGAAGGCACCAGCTGGCCGCTCCGCAAAGAGGCCTGCGCATCGGCTGCTCCGGCCGGCTCGGCACCATACACGGCTATCTGGCTACGGGTATATTTGGCCGCCAGGGCGGTGCCGCTGAGCAAGCCACCCCCGCCTACCGGAGCCACTACCGCTTGCAGGTCATTTACCTGCTGTAGCAACTCCTGAGTGGCAGTCGATTGGCCGCAGATCACCTGGTGGTTATCATAGGGATGCACCAGCGTGGCACCGGTTTCTTTGATAATTTCCTGCAAGGTGGCTTCGCGGGCGGCCAGGGAGGGCTCACACTCGGTAATTTGCCCGCCATAGCCGGCCGTGGCTGCCTTCTTTACAGCCGGAGCATTGTTGGGCATGACAATATATGCCCGGAGGCCATGCAGGCGGGCCGCCAGGGCCAGCGCCTGGGCGTGGTTGCCGGACGAATGGGTGGCCACCCCACGTTGGCGTGCTGCCGGGCTAAGCTGCAAAACGGCATTTAGCGCCCCGCGAAACTTAAAAGCGCCTGCTTTCTGGAAATTTTCGCACTTAAAAAACAATTCTGCCCCGCTTAGCTCATTAAGCAGGCCGGAAGTAAACACCGGGGTGCGGTGCACAAAGGGTGCCAGCCTGTGCCGGGTTTCTTGTAGCTCATTTTTATCGGGAATGGTGTAGGGGGGCATGATACGACATTTAGCTTACACATTCAACCAACACCTCGGCCAGCACCTGCATATCGGCAGCGGTATTGTACACATGTGGCGACACCCGGATGGCACTGCCACGGTACGATACATACACCTGGCGGGCTGTCAGTGCCTGCTTTATTTTATCGAGTGGCATATCGATATGGCGGATGCCAAACAAGTGGCTGGCACGCCAGTCTTCTGCTTCCACCCAGTAGCCGGCCGCCTGTATCTGCTCGATAGTTGCCTGGCTGATTTGTCGGCAGTAGTCCTGGATACGCTGCGGCTGCCAGTCAACCAACTGCTGTAAGGCTGCCTGCAACATAGGCACCAGCACAAAACTACTGTGCTCGCCCACCGCATAACGTTGTGCCCCGGGCTGATAGGCCTCTTCATAGGCCACCAGGCCGGCAAAGTCTTCACTGTGCAGGCGGTTGATCCAGTTTTCTTCTACCGGCACCCCGTCATCAAAATATTCGCCATAATAGGCTACGCCCAGTCCATAGGGGCCCAGCAGCCATTTGTAGCCGGCTGCTATCAGGGCATCGGGCTGTATTTGTTGTATATCGAAAGGCATAGCGCCCAGGCTCTGGGTGCCGTCTATCACGAGCAGGGCACCCACCTCGCGGGTGCGGTTGCGCAGGTCCGCCAGGTCGAAGCGCGTGCCATCGGCCCAGTGCACCTGGCTGATGGCCACTACGGCTGTACGGCTGGTGATAGCATCCAGCAGGCGCTCATTCCAGTTTTTGCCGCGGTTGGCAAAGTCATCAGGCGGGGTAATGATGCTGACCTTGCCGCCTTGCCGCTGGGCTGCACTCAGCCAGGGATAGACATTACTGGGAAACTGCTCACCCGCCAGTACTACCTCTCGCCCTTTGAGGTTGATGTTGCGGGTAACATTGGCCATGCCGTACGACACCGATGGGATGAGCGCAATGCGTTCCGGAACAGGGTTGTTGACCAATTGTGAAAAAAGCTTGCGGATAGCAACCGGCCCGGCAAAAAAATCATCAACCTTTATCCGGTAGGGCTGTTCTTTGCTGGCCACACTCTGCTGGCCGGCTGCCGTTACGCTACGCAACTGGGGCGACATAAAAGCTCCATTAAGATAATGTATATCAGCAGGTAATGAAAAAAGGGCCGATTGTTCACGAAGTAATTCCATACGATAAAATTAGTTGCAAAAAGACAAGGCGAACAGCGGGCGAGCATAATTTTGATTAACGGCAGTCAAAGGAATTCTTGATGTGGTTTGAAA
>WFNR01000149.1 GCA_015488485.1 Cyclobacteriaceae bacterium
GTAGCGCCCGCTTGTTGCATCACTGCCAGCGCCTTTGACATTATTTCATCTACCTGCTCATGAAAACCAAACGTGCTACGCAACACTCCGATACGCTTACCCTGCAAGCCATTCTTATCCAAAAATTGGATATAGTCGCTATACCGCATGCCTTCACTCTCGCGGGTGCGTTCATCGCGCGGGTCGGTACCGGTAAGCGGCCCCAGCAGGGCAGCGGCATCGGCCACGGTGCGGGCCATAGGGCCGGCCGTATCCTGGGTAGCTGATATCGGGATGATTCCAGAACGGCTCCAGAGGCCTACCGTTGGCTTGATGCCTACAATGCCATTGGCAGAGGATGGGCAAACAATTGAGCCATTGGTTTCGGTACCAATAGCCACAGCACACATATTGGCAGCTACGGCTGCTCCCGAACCCGAGCTGGAGCCACAAGGGCTGCGATCCAACGCATAAGGGTTGCGAGTCTGGCGGCCACGGCTGCTCCAGCCGCTCGATGAGCGCGATGAACGGAAATTGGCCCACTCGCTCAGGTTGGTTTTACCCAGCAGTACTGCCCCGGCTGCCCGCAACCGCTCAATAATAAAAGCATCGCGGCTGGCTATATTTCCGGCCAACGCCAACGAACCGGCCGTGGTCATCATCTTATCGGCAGTATCGATATTGTCCTTTACCAAAACCGGTATGCCGTGCAAAGGACCGCGTACCTTGCCCGCCTGGCGCTCCTTATCAAGTGCATCGGCAATAGCCAGTGCATCCGGATTTAACTCGATTACCGAGTTGATACCGTTTTCAACCTGATCAATTTCTTTAATTCTTGCCAAATACATTTCACAGATCGCCCGTGAGGTGTAAATGCCTGCCGCCATCGCCTCCTGTAACTCCACTATGGTTTTTTCCTCCAAAGCAAAATCTGCGGCTGTCAGTTTCGAGCTATTACCAGTATTTTTTCTTGAATTGCCTGCCTGCAGGCCTACCAAAGGAGCTGCACTGCCCAGGGCTGTGAGTTGAATAAAGTCTCGCCTTTTCATAGTTAGTGGTTTACAGGTTCTCCAAAATAAAATCAGTCATCATCGTATAAAGGTGTACACGGGCCTGCCTGCGATAGATGCCATGCGCGCGGTCGGGATAGTAAAACGACTCGAACTGCTTGCCGGCCGCTATCAGGGCGTCAGCCAGTGCCACGCTGTTCTGAAAATGCACATTGTCATCACCGGTGCCGTGAATCAACAGGAACTTGCCTTTGAGTTCGGACGCATGGCTAAGGGGTGAGTTATCATCATAGCCGGCCGGGTTTTCCTGTGGGGTACGCAAAAAGCGCTCGGTATAAATGGTATCGTAAAAGCGCCATGAGGTAACAGGTGCCACGGCAATGGCAGCGGCAAATACATCGGCCCCGCGTAAGATAGCCAGCGATGCCATATAGCCACCATAGCTCCAACCCCAGATACCGATACGGGCGGCATCGACATACGGCAGACCGGCCAGGTACCTGGCAGCCGCTATCTGGTCTTCCACCTCCAGCTTGCCCAGTTGCAGGTAGGTCTGTTTTTTAAAGGCCGCCCCCCGGCCCCCGGTACCACGGCCGTCCACCACTACTATTATATAGCCCTTCTGCACCAGCATCTGATGCCAGTAATAGTGGCCGCCCCCCCAGGAGTTGGTGACACTCTGCGAACCGGGTCCGGAATACTGGTACATCAACACCGGATATTTCTTACCGGGGTCAAAATCGGCCGGCTTCAGCATGTAGCCGTTCAGCCGGGTGCCGTCAACGGTGGTCATGGTGAAGAATTCTTTAGGTACCAGACCATACTCTTTGGCCGTAGCGGCCAGAGCGGCATTGTCTTCCAGCACTTTAATCAGCTTATTCCCCCTGGTCTGGTACAGCTCTACCCGGTTGGGTGTGGTGGCCGAGCTGTTGTAGTTCAGGTAATACTTAAAATCGCCACTCATGTTCACCCGGTTTACGCCTTTGTGCACCGAGAGTCTCTGCTTTTTGCCGTTCTTCAGGTCAATGGCATAGAAGTAGGTCTCCAGGGGCGACTCCTCATGCGAGGTATAGTACACCACCGGCCGTTTACCCCCACTCACCCCCACCAGTTGGGCTACCTCCCAGTTGCCGTGCGTAACCTGCTTTACCAGCTTGCCGGCCATATCATACAGATAAATATGACGGTAACCGTCCTGCTCGCTGGTGGTGATAATGTGGCGGCCATCACCCAGATAAACCAGCTCTTCCACATCTACATAGGTGTCCGAGCTGTCGGTGAGTATCAGCCGGGTGCGGCCGCTGGCGGCATCGGCATGCAATACTTCCATTTTGTTTTGGTGGCGATTGAGGCGCCTGACCGATAGTTGGCCGTCAGGTGTCCAGGCCACGCGCGGGATGTATATATCCTTTTCGGTGCCGATATCCACCTGTACACGCTGACCGTCATCCAGATGATAAACATAGATTTCCACCAGTGAGTTGTCTTCGCCTGCCTTGGGGTACTTGTAGCGGTAATCCTGCGGATATAGCTGCCCCTGGTGCCATACCTGCATGTTGTACTCCTTTACCCGGCTTTCGTCAAAGCGGTAATAGGCCAGTTTTTTGCTGTCGGGCGACCAGAAAAAAGCCTTGGTTATGGAGAGCTCTTCTTCATATACCCAATCGGTGCTGCCGTTGATAATATGATTGAAGCGGCCGTCCGTGGTTACGGCCGTCTCCTGGCCGCTGGCCAGGTCGATATAGTACAGATTGTTGTCGCGGGTAAAGGCTACCCGCTGGCCATCGGGCGAAAAGGTGGCATAGGCCTGGCGTCCATCGGCCAGCTTACGCAGACGGTGCGACTGGCGGTCGTAGAGGTAATACACCCCGGTATAGGACCTGCGGTAGATGGACTGCCGGTCGGTAAGCAAGAGAATCTGCTGCTCATCGGCACTAAAGGTATAGTCATCTATAGCCAGGGCCGGCTCCAGGGTGCCAGCGTCCAGGATAGTGGCCACCCGGCTGCCGGTAGTAACCTCGTATTGCACAATAGCGTTGTCTTGCAGGGCGGTGTAATAGCGGCCGTCATTCATCCAGCGGATGCCGTAAACCGATTTGCTGCGGAAAGTGCCGCGATTAGTAAAGTCTTCTACGGTGATTTGCTTCTGAGCCTGCCCCTGCCAGGCACAGGCCAACAGTATAACAACAAGTAAATAGCGCATGGTGAAAGTTTTGTTAAACAAAAGTTTTCACCAAAGCTAAGACACTATATTTAATTTCTAAACAAAATTTATTAAACGGCAAGGGCAACCCGATAAGATCAAATAGCGATAATTGCTTTGTCAATAATAGATACGTTTAACAAAAGTAAACTCTCCATTTAAAGAATGTTGATTACCTGCTTTGTCACACAACTTACCGCTAAAACTACCACTTATTGTTTGCTGTAACTCATAAAATGCCGTAACTGAAATTGTAAAAGAAGGAGTGTCACAGTTACCGCTGTCAAATGTAACCCCGTTTTTTGAGCGATAAGTTATTTCGTTATTAAAATCACCGGCTACACTATCGTTTTGATTGTACACACCAGGCAATACTACTTCGGTTACCAGTCTGATTTCAAGCTCATCTTCCGCAGAAATCGACCCTACCCTTATAAAATTTTTACCGGTACGTGAGGTTTCCAGAATAAAATAATTGTCCGTATAATAGGTTGTTACCTCTTTGCCTGAAATATTGTAACGGATTACAGAACTGTACTCAGGCTCGGGCAGTTTTTGGCAGCCCGGTATGCTAAACAGAGAGAACAATATAAGAGTGATTGATATTAGGATGTTTTTCCGCATTTTCATTGAAAGACTTTTGATATTCCAACGGTAAGACTGGCAAAGTTGGCGTAGCCAACTGCCTTTGGACTATTACTGTTTAGCAACTCCATTTGGTAACCAGCGCTAAGACTGACCTTGGTAGACTTAGCTACCGGCCAGGAGCCAAACACTACAAACTGTGCGTCAGGGGCAACAACCGAAATGAGGGTGATTTTTTCCTGATAATCCACTATCTTACCACTGGCATCGGTTGTAAAACGGGCCAGGCCAAAACGTGTGTAATTGCGGTAGCGTAATCCGAAACCAGCCTGTAATCCAAGTTTCAAATTACGCCAGACAACCGTTTCTGCACTTGCCGTAAAATCAAAATAAAAAATGGTAGTCTTGGTCCATTCAAATTGTAAACCTTCCGACAAGGTTAAAGACCTGATATAGCTATCCACCTCAGGCGCCAGGTGAAATGGGGTTGTATTGGGAGAGTAATAGTTTGACGGAAAATTGTCTCTGAGCAGAAATCCTTGTTGCAGACCCAAGCTGAAGTACCGATTGAGGTTTTTCCGGTAAAATATAAACCACTGCAAGGCAGGTTCGCTCATCAGACTTTCCAAAGCCGCCACCCCCAAATTCATACCAAGGGCATAAGAATCTCTATCTATTGGTTTTACGGCTTGCTGAGCGTTTATATTACCCGCTACGAAAAACAAAACTATATACAAGACTAACTTTTTCCTGGCTTTCATACTACAAAGATCCTTCCTGATATTTTTTGCCGACCATGCTTTTTGGGTACGGGAATAAATTTTGTTGGGTTGATTCAAATTTATGTATTATCTACTAACTTTCAATCCATATCCTAATCCTGCGTTGTTGTTATTTGCTTCTTATGCCGACCAAAGATGGTCGAACCTTGACTGATGGGGTAAAGTAAACAACTTTTTCCTCACCAACAGGTCGACACTTCAAATAATTGTAGAGTTTTAAACGACTTTCTTGCGCTCCTTTATACTTCGAATGATCAGCACCGCATGCTCACGCGAGTTCTCAATAAACCATTTGTTGGTCTTAAGGCCGCCACATACTACCCCGGCCAGGTACACGCCCGGGGTGCTCGACTCGTTGGTGTGTTCATCATACACCGGAGTACGGTATTCATCATCATGGAAAAGTACCCCCAGTGATTCAAGAAAGGTAAAATCGGGCTTGTAGCCGGTCATGGCCAGCACAAAATCGTTGTCGAGCGTGAGCTTGCCTTGCGGGGTTTGCACCTCCACAGTGGTAGGCGTAATGCGCGTAAGCTGCGAATTGAAATAGGCCTTGATTTCACCGGCTGTTATGCGGTTTTCGATATCGGGCTTTACCCAGTACTTAACCGTCTCGCTCAGGGCCGGCTCGCGCACCACCATGGTTACATGGGCACCCTTGCGGAAGGTCTCCAGGGCTACATCCACGGCAGAGTTGGCGGCCCCTACTACCACAATATTTTGCCGGAAATAGGGGTGGGCCTCTTCAAAATAATGCCTTACCTTGGGCAGCTCCTCACCTTCGATATTGAGCAGGTAAGGCGCATCGTAAAAGCCGGTGGCCATCACTATGTTGGCAGCCTGGTATTGGCCCCTGGAGGTACTGACGGTAAACGCAGGCGCCTGTCCGATTATCTCCTCTACCTTTTCATACAAGTGAATATTCAAATCCCAGCTTTGCGCCACCCTGCGGTAATACTCCAGCGCCTCGGCCCGGGTAGGCTTGGGCAGGTGCGAGATAAAGGGCACCCCGCCAATCTCCAGCTTGTCGGAAGTGGAGAAGAAGGTCATATATCGCGGGTAGTTATAGATGGAGTTGACCAGACAGCCTTTGTCGAGAATCAGGTATGACAAACCGGCCTTTTTGGCTTCAATACCGCATGCCAGCCCGATGGGCCCGGCACCTACAATGACAATATCATATCGGTTCATACGGCAAAAATAGGGCTAATAATGCTAATGAAGCTGTCCTTTTCTTTGGCTTTGGCTACCAATTACCGTATTTTTCTGCTCTGATGGCTGCTTTTTTCTCTACCCGCCCCGACAGACGCAGCAGTGAGCGCGACAAAGACTACCGCACGGTGGTAATTATGCAGATAGTAATTGTGGTGGCAGGCCTGTTGCTGGCCGGCAATACCGACCTGGAAAAGTCCGGGTCGGCAGAGAAGTTGGTGCTCACCCTGTTCTCGGCTTTCGGGGCTATATATGCCTTTTTGTTGTGGGATCTGCTCAAGGATTTTACCCGCAGCCGCCTGCTGATCAGGGTGGTGCTGGCCGTGCTGGTAGTCATTACCCTGCTGGGGTTGGCCGGTGAGTTTCCTTACTACAAGCTGATAGAAATACCCAACCGCAGGGCCTATCTGCTGTTGATTCACGGTCTGCTCTTTCCTATCGAGGTGCTGGTAATCGGCTATGCCATACGCGATCTGTTCAGCGGCTCGTGCTTTACTGCCGGGAAGCTGTGGGGAGCCGCCTGTGTGTACCTGATGATCGGCATTACCTTCGGCAGCTTGTATGACCTGATCAATATTGCCCGCCCGGGTGCTTTCGGCCCGGTGCTGGCCCTGGGCATACCCGGCTATGCCGAGAGCATTTACTATAGTTTTAATGTGCTGGGTGGCCTGGATACCGCCTACCCCGAACCGATAAAGCTGGTACGCAATCTGGGTGTAATAGAAGCGGTATGGGGTAACCTTTACACTATTCTGATCATCGGCCGGCTGCTGAGCCTGCCCGCCAGTGATAAAAGTCTGTAAAAAAATCAGGGCTCCCGGAGGTGGGGAGCCCTTGATTTTTAACCTAACCTTAACCTAATTATGAAAGTACTAATTCGTACACTATGCTATAACGTAAAAAGTGGTGAAATAGTTTAAATTGCCCAAAATAATTTCTGCAATTCAGCCTGTTTATGCTTACAGCCCGTTTTTCAGGATTTTTCCCTAACCCTGTTTTGAGTCATGCTTAACCCGGAAAATTCAGGTAAATGGTAACTTTCCTATGTTTTCATAAGAAGACAATTGATATGACTATTCTTAAAAATGAGAAGTAAATTTTACATTTTCGGGATTA
>WFNR01000150.1 GCA_015488485.1 Cyclobacteriaceae bacterium
AACCTCAACCTGTCTTACAGTTGGTGGCTCAACGGCCTGGAGTTGCCCGATATCACCTCACAAATACAAAGCACCACAGCCGGCCAGTTTGTGGTAATCGTAACCGACAACGGGCCGGGGCAATGCAGCCGGTCCGATACGTTGGATGTGGTAAAAGCTCCGGTAACGCCCACTACCCTCTCCAGTTCGGTGGTCTTTTGCCCCGATGAAGGCGATATCACCCTGGATGCCGGCCCTGATTTTGTAAGCTACGCCTGGAATACCGGAGACAACACCCGCACCATTTCGGTAAACCAGGGCGGGGTATATGTAGTCAATGCTACCAATAATTTCAACTGCGTAACCACCGACCAGAGCGAAGTGCTGGAAGACTGCATCCCCAAAGTATATGGCCCCACGGCTTTTAAACCGGGTGGTCTGAACAGCGAATTTTACCTGTTTACTCAATATGTCGATACCTTCGAAATATTCATTTACAACCGCTGGGGCAAGCTGGTCTTTTACTCCAACGACCTCAATTTCCGTTGGGATGGCACCTTCAATGGTGAGCCCCTGCCGGCCGACCAGTACACCTGGCGGGTGCTCTATACCAGTTCCTTCCGCGACCGTGGCACGCTGGAGAAATACGGTGGTGTGATGCTACTGCGATGATAAAGGCCGGGGCATAATGCCATAACCGGAAATAAGCCTTTTCTTTGCGGCAAAACGGTAGCTATGCTTCGAATATCAATAATCCTTTTGCTGTTTGCCTTACCAGGCTACGCCAGCCAGCCAGCCGACACCATACCGGGCGATTATATCAACAGGCCTGAGGTAAAGGCTTTTATTGATAAGCTGGTTGATGAACAGGGCTTTGAGCGGGATTTTTTGGAGGCATTGTTTTATAATGTCAAGCAAAACAGTAAAATACTAGCTAAGGTAAACGCCCCGGCCGAAGGCATTTCCTGGCAGCGTTATCGCAAAATCTTTATTACCCCGGAGCGCATCCGGGCCGGGGTGGCGTTTTGGCAGCAGCACGACAGCCTGATAAACACCATAAGCCGGCAATACGGCATAGCCCCCGAATACCTGGTGGCCATTGCCGGGGTAGAAACCTATTACGGCCGTCATACCGGCAGCTATCCGGTGCTGCAAAGCCTTACAACACTGGCTTTTGACTTCCCGAAGCGGGGGCGCTTTTATAAAAAAGAGCTGGTGGAGTTTTTGCTGCTTTGCCGTGAAGAACATTTGTCTCCGCTAAAGCTGCACGGCTCCTATGCCGGAGCTATGGGCATACCGCAGTTTATCGCCAGCAGCTACCGGTTTTATGCTGTGGACCAGGATGGCGATAAAGTACGCGACCTCTGGCAAGTGGCCGATGCCCTGGGCAGCATTGCCAATTACTTTAAGCAACACGGCTGGCAAAGCGGCATGCCAGTAGCCATAAAGGCACAAACAACCGGTAGCGGCTACCTGAACATGGCCGACACCGTGGCCCGCAAACCACGCTATACCCTGGCCCAACTGCAGGCAGCAGGCGTCCGGCCGCAAGGTGATTTTGAAGCAGGCAAAGTGGTGCTGGTGCAAATGAATGGCAAAACCACCCCTGAGTACTGGATAGGAAGCCGGAATTTTTATGTGATTACGCGCTACAACCACAGCCCCAAATATGCCCTGGCGGTGCATCAACTGGCCCAGGCGATAATGGCCGGGCGCCAAAAACCCTAAAACAACCGGTGAGTTTTTCCTGATCTGGTTTTTTATGCCTAATTTGGGCTGTCCATGCGAAAACTCTTTGTTATACTATCGCTGATAAGTGCCGCTCTGCTGGCCTATACCATTTATGACTACCATCAATATGCAGCCTACCGGCTTAACAAGGCTATTATCACCGGTGAACAAACTGTTTCGGAGGTAAAAAACCACCTGGATTCTATCTTTACCGATGGCAAGATACTAGCCGATAGTCTGGCTCAACAGGTAGCCAGGGAAGATTTCGAGCTAAAGGAATTATCCGGCTTATTATCGCAACAAGCACAACTACACCCTTATCTGATGGGCATAACAGTGGCTTATGAGCCTTATGCGGCCGACTCCGGCCAGGCCCGCTATAGTCTGTTTTACAATAAAAAAATTGACAAATTCTTTCGAATAGAAGACCGGTACGATTACCGGGATACCTCGCTGGTTACGGCCAGGTGGTACACCGAGGCTATCAAAAGCGGGAAGCCTTACCTCACCGAACCCTATTTTGCCTGGGTAGCCAATGAACTGGTTACTGACTACTCGCGGCCATTCTTCAGGCAGGTTGACGGCCAAAAAAATTTAATTGGGGTAGTTACCCTTACATTATCGCTGGACCAGTTTACCGAGTTGGTTAACACCTTCGTAAAAGGCCACTCGGGTTATGTTTATCTTATCGACCAGGAAGGAGATTTTATCACTCACCCCAACCGCCAAAATATTCTGAAACACAACGTATTTGAGGTAATACATGATGATTCCTATGCCAAAGAGATGCAAAAAGCCTTGCATACACAGCATGGGCATTTTCGCTATACCAGCCATTATACAGGGGTGCCGTCCATCCTCTTTTATGAGACCACCCGCTATACCAATTGGAAAATTGCCGCGGTGTATAGCTATATCGATTTGGTGGGCAGTCCCAAAGAGCTTGAGCGTAAAATTGTAAATATAAGCATGGCAGGGTCCTTGCTGTTCTTGTTCCTGCTCATCTTATTCGGGCGACTCTACAAGCCCAATACCGTTCGGTTGTGGCGTTTGTCTATACTCATCACGCTACTATTCGTCCTGAATATCGCCCTTTTCTGGTTGTTGCATCTTGATCTGGACTATTCGGAACAATTGGAGAATCGTACCCGTGTGTATAGTATAAATGCCTTGAATAGTTATATCCACAAAAGAGATTACGAACAACGACAACTGGGCAGAAGCAGATTTTTGAAAGTGCCTACCGGAATTTTTATAGATGAACTTTTTGTAACTGATTCGTACAACATGAGTCTAAGTGGCAAAATATGGCAAAAATGGCCGGTCAGCCACGACCTGAAAGACAACACCGGTTTCCAATTTCCGCAGGCCTCTCCTGTAGGTCGTTCAGTGCATGTTGAGCTGATCTCCAAAGACCTGATCGACAGTGCTACCTGGCTCTATACCTGGAAGTTCAACACCACCTTACGCATCTTTTTCGACTATAACCGCTACCCCCTCGACCAGCATTATATCGACATCAAGATTGTGTATCCCGATATCACCGATAATATTTTACTGGTACCCGATTTTGACAGCTATAAGGTATTGAATCCTTCCTCCAGGCCGGGGATGAACGACAACATCTTTCTGCCACGCTTTCGGATTATCGGCTCCTACTTTTCTTTTTCTTCTTCCGACCTGAAAAGTTATTTTGGCCAAAAACTGGAAAAAGTCAACCCCGAGTACAACACACTTGAGTACAATATCGTCATCAAACGCAGGTTTGTTACTCCGTTCATCTCATTTGTAATTCCATTTATTATCGGGGCATCTATCATTTTCTTCTTGCTTTATAGCCTGAATAAGAACAAAGGAGACAATGATATTTCAGGGGTAACCGTAATGGGGGTGGTACAAGGAATGGCAGCCTTGTTTTTCAGTATGTTGCTGGCGCATATTACCATTCGCAACAAGATACCCACCCCACATATCACTTACCTCGAAGCCTTTTATTTTGTCATTTATATCATGATTATCCTGCTCATTTTGGTGGTAGTAATGTATGCCAGATCAGATCGTTATAAATTGTTGAATTATCAGAACAACCTACTGGTAAAAGTGATATATTGGCCGCTGCTTATTGGCTTGTTGTATATTATTACCCTAATTAAATTTTATTGACATGAAAAAACTGATTTTGGCAATTCTGCTATTGGCTGCACTCCCGGCTTTTTCGCAAGACAAGCCCCTGAAAGCCCGTATCACCGTGGTGGATGAAAACGATAATATCGTGCCGGGCGCCACCGTTACCCTATTCAAAACCCACGAGGATTACAAAAAAGAAACCAACCCCGTAATAAGTGCGGTTACCAATGAAAAAGGTTTTGTGGAATTTAAAAACCTGCAGGAATTGTCTTATTTTGTACTGGTGGAAAAGGGTGAACGTAACAATCACGGGGGGCATAACCACATTCCCAAGCTACGCACCAAAGGCAAAAACCGCTTCGTAATTCAGATTGACTGATGGCAAACATTTTTATCTACGGTGCCTACGGCTATACCGGCAAGCTGGTGGTGGAGGTAGCGCTAGCACGCGGGCTTAAGCCGCTGCTGGGTGGCCGCCACAAAGGCAAGCTGCAAAAGCTGGCCGGCCAGCACAACCTACCCTACCGGGTGCTGCAGGTAGATGACCGGCCCGGGTGGGAGCAGGTGTTAGCCAACACCGACCTGGTTTTAAATTGTGCCGGGCCGTTTGAGCTTACTGTACACCATATTGTGCCGCTGTGCCTGCAGCAAGGGGTGCACTACCTCGATATCACCGGTGAGATAGCTGTTTTTTCCTATATCGCTACCCTTGATGAGCAGGCCCGCGACCGCCAGGTAACCCTGATGCCGGGCGTAGGGTTTGACATAGTGCCTACCGACTGCCTCGCTGCTATGCTCAAGGAGAAGCTGCCTGACGGCCACAGCCTGCAACTGGCCTTCCAGGGCAACTCGGGTATCTCGCGCGGTACGGCCTTGTCGATGATACGCAAGTACCACGAGGGCGGGCTTATCAGAAAAGACGGGGAGCTGGTACGGGTGCCAATTGCTTATGAAGTGAAGAAAATTACCTTTGGCGGTCGCCAGCGCCTGTGTGTGACCATACCCTGGGGCGATGTGTTTACGGCTTATTATACCACCGGCATCCCCAACATCAGGGTATATACCGGGGTGTCCCCCAAAATGCTTAAGCAACTGTTGGCCTTCAAGAAGCTAAGCTGGGCGGCCCGCACTGCCGTAATGCAATGGCTTATGCAGCGCCTTATCCGCCAAACAGTAAAGGGCCCCTCGCCCAAGCAACGCCAGCAAAATGTAACCTGGCTCTGGGGGCAAATCAAAAACAAAAAAGGCCGGCAGGTAACCCTGGAAATGCAAACGATGGAATCGTACCAGCTTACCGCCCATACCGCCATAGAGGCCGCCATTCGGGTACTGGATGGCCAGGCGCAGCCGGGCTTTATCACTCCGGCAGCCGCTTTTGGCGCTTATTTTATCAGGCAGTTCGACAAAACACAAATCAAGGAAATACATGAGTGAGTTCAAATTTACCATGCCCATCCAGCCGCGCTATGCGGATTTCGATATACTGGGGCATCTGAATAACGCCACCTACCTCACTTATTTTGAGGTGGCTCGCCTGCATTATTTTTATGCCATCGGTTGGCAGCTAAAGGATGTAAGCAACGTGGTGGCCCGTATGGAGGTTGACTTTCTGGCCCCTGTATTGCCACAAACGGAAATAACTTGTTCGATTAAAACTACCGAACTAGGTGGCAAAAGCTTTAAAATGGCCTACCAGTTGCAATCGGCCGATGGCGCTACAGTGTTTAGCCGCGGCCAGTCGGTGCAAGTATGCATTGACCGGGCTACGGGCAAAGCCGTACCACTACCTGACCATATTCGCAAACTGATCACCACTTATGAAGGGCTATGAGTGTTTTCAGTAAAAAAGACCTCCAGCTACTGGCAAGTAAAAATATTTCTCCGGCCGAGGGCATCAGACAACTCACCCTGCTGGAGACCGGAGTAAGACCCATCGACCTGCATGCTCCGGCTACACCGGGCAAGGGTATTCTGACGCTCACCAAAGAACAAGAAGAAAAATATATCCATCTCTTTGAGCAGGCCCTGCCCACAACTCCGATGGTGCGCTTTGTGCCGGCCTCGGGCGCAGCCAGCCGCATGTTCAAGGCTTTTTATCAATACCGCGATTCCGGTGTGGAAAATGAAGAGATCAGGGTATTTAAAGAAAATTACCAAAAGCTACCCTTTTACGAGCAGATTATATGCCAGCCGGCAGATTTCCGCTGCTCGCTAAACAAGATGCTCGATGAATCGGGGCTGCCGCAACTGCCCAAGGCGCTGATACCCTTTCATCGCTACTCATCCGGCAGCCGCACAGCCTTTAGCGAACACCTGGTGGAAAGTGGCAAGATCACCGCACAGCATGACACGCGGTTGCACTTTACCGTCTCACCAAACCACCAGGCTGCCTTCGAAGAAGAAGCCCGCCAGGCAAGCCGGCAATTGGGTGGTGCTTATCAAATATCTTTCAGCCACCAGTCACCGGCAACCGATACCCTGGCCATAGACCTGGAGGACCGTGTGGTACGTAATGAAAATGGGGAGCTACTGTTGCGTCCCGGTGGTCACGGCTCGCTGTTGACCAACCTGAACCAATTGCAGGAGGAAATTATTTTTATCAAAAACATCGACAACATTCAACCGGAACACCGGCAGGTACAGGTGGTTTACTACAAAAAAGTATTGGGCGGACTGCTGCTCAGCATCCGCAAAAAAGTACACAACTGGCTGCGCCAACTGGAAATAGGGCGGGCCGATCTGCAGCGCCTGCGACACACCTACAGCCGGGAGTGGCAACTGTGGCTACCCGATGACTTTGCCAGTTGGCCGGCCGGTGAGCAGGAAACCTGGTTTTTTGAACACCTGAACCGGCCGATTCGTATTTGCGGCATGGTGGCCAATCAGGGCGAACCGGGAGGTGGCCCCTATTGGGTGAAAGAGGACGGAGAGATTTCTCTGCAAATTGTCGAAGCCTCGCAATTCGATAAGCAAAACCAGCAGCAGGTAGCGCTGATTAAGCAGGCCACCCACTTCAATCCCGTGGATATCGTGGGCACCATCTATTCCTACCGCGGACAAAAGTTCGACCTCAGCCAGTTTGCCAATCCGGCTACGGCTTTTATCAGCGAAAAATCAGTAGGTGGCAAAACCATCAAGGTGCTGGAGCACCCCGGCCTGTGGAATGGTGGCATGGCCTACTGGCTGACAGTATTTGTAGAGGTGCCGCTGGCCACTTTCGCCCCGGTCAAGACTATTACCGATCTGCTTAAACCGGCTCATCAGCCGGAATAAAAAATGATTATTATCTTTAAAGCATGATAAGGCGCTTGCTTTTTGTTTGTACCACCACCCTGCTGCTGTCAGTTAGCAATTTTGCTGCCGGGCAGTTTCTTACCCTTAACTCAAAAGACAGCCTCAACAACAAACCCAAGCGGATGTTTTATACCACCGCCTGGATCAAGCTCAGCGCCATCTGGGATTATATGGGCATTGACAATACTTCTTCGATGAACCCCATCTATATACCCACAGACGGCCGGCCGCCCGACTCACATTTTACCATGGATATGTATCAGTCGCGCCTGAAATTTGCCAGCGCCTTTCAAACCAAAAAATTCGGTGAGATTTTCGGCTATGTAGAAACCGATTTTTACGGCAATGGCGGAGGTGGTATGCGGCTCAGGCATGCTTATATTCGTTTCAAAAATTTCCGTATCGGCCGCACCTAGTCGGTGTTTACTGATGAAGAGTCCTGGCCCAATATTACCGACTTCGATGGGCCGGCTACCGGTGTATGGGTGCTGCATGCTCAGCTTGCTTATTTTATCAGAGCATCCAAAACAACGGATATTGTTTTTTCAATCGAAACCCCCTTATCCGACTACAGCCGCTATTTGCAGCTCGACTCTACCTTACAAAATGCTTCACCCTCATATCCTGACCTGCACGGCCATATAGAAAAACGCTGGCATGGCGGACATGTACAATTAGCAGCGGTGTACCGGTTTATCGAATACAAAGTCAACAACGAGAAGCGCATTATTCCGGGTTACGGTTTCAATATAGCCGCCAGCCAAACCATCGTCCAACGTGATTTGCTGATCGGACAGATATTGCTGGGCAAAGGCATCTCACGTTATATGGTTTCCTTTGGCGGCTCGGGCTGGGATGCCATCCCCGACCTGCAAGGCAACTTGAACGCCCTGCCGGTAGCAGGCGGTTTTTTGAGCTATCAGCACTATTGGGGAAAGTCCGAATTTAGCTCCACTATTGTAGGCGGGTATGCCAATGTGGATAACCCTTTCGACAACCCGGCTGTTACCTTATTCAATGGCTTTTACGGCAGCCTGAATGTTTATTGGAACCCCCTGGGCCCGCTTAATTTTGCTATTGAAGGCATTTACGGTACACGTTATGATGAATTTGACCGGTTTGGTGACAATCTGCGCCTGGTAATGGTATTTGAATATGCCTTTTAAACAAAATTAGCCGCTTTTGGCTTATCTTGCATGGCAAATAATTGACTTACGCCTATGTCCAGATATATTCTTGCCCTCGACCAGGGTACCACCAGCTCCAGGGCTATTCTGTACAATGAGCAGGCCCAACCCGTTCAGGTAGCCCAGCAGGAATTCCAGCAGTATTTTCCACAGCCCGGCTGGGTGGAGCACGATGCCGAAGAAATATGGCAGTCGCAAAAGCAGGTGATGCTGGAAGCCATTGCTACCCTGCCTGCCGGTAGCGAGCTGGCCGGTATCGGTATCACCAACCAGCGCGAAACCACCGTAATCTGGCACCGCCAGAGTGGCCTGCCCATACACCCGGCCATCGTATGGCAAGACCGCAGAACAGCCACCTATTGCGAAGAACTGAAGGCGGCCGGCCACTACGAACTGATTAACAGCAAAACCGGCCTGCTGCCCGATGCTTATTTTTCGGCCACCAAGATCAAATGGCTGCTCGACAATGTAGCAGGCGCCAGGGAGCAGGCCGCCAATGGCGAACTGGCCTTTGGCACTATTGATAGCTGGCTGGTGTGGAACCTGACCGGTGGCAAGTTGCATATAACCGATGTGAGCAACGCCAGCCGCACCATGCTCTTCAACATCTATACCCTGGAGTGGGACAGCGAATTGCTGGCACTTTTCGATATCCCAACCTCTTTGCTGCCTGAAGTAAAACCTTCCAGCCAGCTCTATGGCCACACCACTTTGTCCGAAGCACCCGGTATAGCCCTGGCCGGTATAGCGGGCGACCAGCAGGCCGCCCTGTTCGGCCAGCTATGCTGGCAGCCAGGCATGGCCAAATGCACCTATGGCACCGGCTGTTTTCTGGTGCTGAATACCGGCAATCAGGCAGTGCAGTCGGCTCATCAGTTGCTGACCACCATCGGCTGGCAGATAGGCGATGAGGTGCAGTATGCCCTGGAGGGTAGCGTTTTCGTAGGCGGGGCCGTAGTGCAGTGGCTGCGTGACGGCCTGCAATTGATTGGCAGTGCGGCTGAGACCGAGGCCCTGGCCGCCTCCGTGCCCGATAGTGACGGGGTGGTATTCGTGCCCGCCCTCACCGGCCTGGGGGCCCCCTACTGGGACCCGGATGCCCGGGGCAGTATCTTCGGCATTACCCGCGGCACCACCAAAGCCCACCTCACACGGGCCGCACT
Organism: Cyclobacteriaceae bacterium; assembly: GCA_015488485.1. Classification (GTDB taxonomy): domain Bacteria; phylum Bacteroidota; class Bacteroidia; order Cytophagales; family Cyclobacteriaceae; genus S012-113. The sequence goes on from WFNR01000150.1 coordinate 9,482, forward strand.
CGATAGCATTGCTCACCAGGTAGATGACCTGCTGGTAACCATGGCCAAAGACATGGGGCAGCCAGTGCAGGAATTGCGCGTGGATGGAGGCGCCACCGCCAATAACCTGCTCATGCAGATACAGGCCGATATCTCGGATGTACCGGTATGCCGGCCGCAAAACCTGGAGACCACCGCCCTGGGTGCGGCCTTCCTGGCAGGTCTGGCTACAGGCGTGTGGAGTAAGGACACCTTGACAGACTATTGGCAGGAAGACCGCACATTTACAGCCACAACCGATGCGGCTGCCCGGGAAGTCCAGCGAGCACGCTGGCACAAAGCTGTGGAGAGAAGCAAAAAATGGGTATAACCGATGAAACGACAGCGAACCATTGCAACCCTGGAACAAGACCCCAACCAAATCTGGGATGTGGTAATTATTGGCGGGGGCGCTACCGGCCTGGGAGCAGGCGTAGATGCCGCCTCCCGCGGTTATAAAACCCTGGTGCTCGAACAACACGACTTTGCCAAGGGCACCTCCTCACGCAGCACCAAGCTGGTGCATGGCGGGGTACGCTACCTGGCGCAAGGCGATATCGCCCTGGTACTGGAAGCCCTGCAGGAACGCGGTCTGCTGATGCACAACGCCCCCCATCTGGTGAAAAACCAGCAGTTTCTGATACCCAACTATGAATGGTGGGGTGGCCCTTTTTATACGGTGGGCCTTAAAGTCTATGATATGATGGCCGGCAAGCTGGGGCTGGGGCCCTCGGTACACATAGACAAAGAAACCACCATGCAAAAGATACCCAACCTGCAGGAAGAAGGCCTGCGGGGCGGGGTGATCTACCATGACGGCCAGTTTGATGACGCCCGCCTGGCCATTAACCTGGCACAGACCATCACCGACAACCGCGGCTATGTGCTCAACTATGCCCGCGTAACCGGCTTGCTGAAAGATGAGCAAGGAATGATCAGTGGGGTTACGGCCACCGATCTGGAAAGTGGCAAAACTTATCAAATCAGAGCCCGAGCGGTAATCAATGCCACCGGGGTATTTGTAGATAACATCAATCGCCTCGACAATCCGCAGGCCAGACCGCTGGTAGTACCCAGCCAGGGCGTGCACCTGGTGCTCGACCGCCATTTTCTGGCCAGCGATTATGCCATCATGATTCCCAAAACCAGCGATGGACGTGTGCTCTTTGCCGTGCCCTGGCATGGCAAGGTGGTGGTAGGCACTACCGATACCGAAATGCCCACTCCTACCCTGGAGCCAAGGGCGCTGCCCGAAGAAATTGATTTTATCCTGGAAAACGCCCGGCAGTATCTCGACCACGCCCCTACCCGTGCCGACATAAAAAGTGTCTTTGCCGGCCTCCGCCCTCTGGCAGCCCCGCAGGATGAGAAAGAAGAAACCAAAGAAATATCGCGTAATCATAAGATCATCGTAGCCGATAGCGGCCTGATCACCATCATCGGTGGCAAATGGACCACCTACAGGCAAATGGGGGAAGACCTGATAAACAAAGCCATGCTGATCGGTGGACTGCCCGACAAGGAGTGCGTAACCAGGCATATGCCCATTCATGGCTATGTAAAAAATGTCAACCGGCAGGATCATCTTTATGTATATGGGGCCGATATTCCCAAGCTGCAAAACCTGATTGAGAAAGAGCCGGCACTGGGCGAGCCCCTGGATGAGCGCCTGCCTTACCTGAAAGCCGAGGTGGTATGGGCGGTTCGCGAAGAAATGGCCCGCACCGTAGAAGATGTGCTGGCCCGCAGAACCCGCGCCCTGCTGCTTGATGTCCGCGCCAGTATGGCCATGGCACCCGAGACCGCCCGGCTGATGGCGCGCGAGCTGGGTCATAACAAGGCCTGGCAGAAAAGAGAAGTGGCAGCTTTTACCAGCCTGGCAAGCGGCTATCTGGTGGACTCGTAATTTTTCTTATTTTTAGCAATTCGAAACAGACATACTGATTATGCATCCTTATCTGGCTGAATTTCTGGGTACCATGCTGTTGCTCCTGATGGGCGTAGGGGTGGTGGCCAATGTGAGTTTCAAAGAGAGCTTCGCCTACGGTGGCGGCTGGGTGGTCATTTCATTCGGCTGGGGCCTGGGCGTGTTTATCGGGGTAGTGGTGGCCGGCCCGTACAGTGGGGCGCATATCAACCCGGCTGTAACCATAGGCCTGGCGCTGGCAGGCAAATTTGCCTGGAGCGAGGTAACCCCTTATATCCTGGCCCAGTTGGGCGGGGCGGCCACCGGTGCCTGGCTGGCCTGGTTTCACTTTTCCGATATGTACAACCGGTGCGAGGATGCCGACTCCATTCGCGGTACCTTCTGTACCGGCCCGGCCATAAAGAACCTACCTAAAAATCTGGCTAGTGAAATCATCGGCACTTTCGTATTGATGCTGGTGGTCTTGTTTATTGCCGGAGCCAGCTTTTCCACCGAAGCCCTTCCCGATGCCAAAATAGGGCTGGGCTCGTTGGGCGCCCTGCCCGTAGCCCTACTGGTAGTGGGCATAGGCATGAGCCTGGGTGGTACTACCGGCTACGCCATCAACCCCGCTCGCGACCTGGCCCCTCGCCTGGTGCATGCCCTGGTACCCATCAAGCGCAAGGGCGCCAGCAACTGGTGGTATGCCTGGGTGCCGGTGGCAGGCCCGCTGCTGGGCAGCGCCCTGGCGGCCGGTGTTTATTTATTCGTGAGCCAATAGCTCTGAACCTGCCCCTACCCACGTCCCGTTTGCCTACCGCTTATAAAATTATAGCCGCTCCGGCAAGATAGTGCTGTCGCAGGTAAATGCTAATAGTTATTTTGGTAGCATTGATATGCGAACCAACTTCTTGGAAAAATGAAAAAAATAAACCTGCTACCCATGGCTGTGCTGCTTGCTACAGCCCTGCTGATGACAGCCCCTGCCCGGGCCCAGCGTAAGAAAAAAAACAAAAAGACTACACCTACCGTGCATTATGACAGCAAGCTATATGACGGCATGGTGTGGCGCAATATCGGCCCCTTCCGCGGGGGGCGCTCGGCAGCCGTAACCGGTGTACCCGGCAAGCCCAATCTATACTACATGGGCTCTACCGGTGGCGGTGTGTGGCGCACCACCGATGGCGGTCAGACCTGGGAGAATATCTCTGACGGCTTTTTTGGCGGCTCTATCGGTGCGGTAGCCGTAAGCGAGTACGACAACAACGTGATCTACGTAGGCGGTGGCGAAGTAACCGTGCGCGGCAATGTATCGGCCGGGGATGGTATATGGAAGTCGGAAGATGCCGGCCAGACCTGGAAGCACATGGGGTTGCCCAACTCACGGCATATCCCGCGCATACGCATTCACCCCAAAAATCCTGATCTGGTTTATGCAGCCGTACTGGGTGATCTTTTTAAGTCGTCTGACGAACGAGGTGTATATCGCAGCCGGGACGGGGGCCGTACCTGGGAGCGTATTCTGTTTGCCAATGCCGATGCCGGGGCGGTTGACCTGATCCTCGACCCCAACAACCCTCGTATCATTTATGCCAGCACCTGGCGGGTGCGTAGGACTCCCTACAGCCTGTCGAGCGGTGGCGAGGGCTCGGCCCTGTGGAAAAGCACCGATGGCGGTGACACCTGGAAAAATATTACCGCCAACCCCGGATTACCGGGAGGCACCATCGGTATTATCGGCATTGCCGTATCACCGGTCAACTCACAGCGGGTATGGGTTATCCTGGAAAATGAAAACGGTGGTGTATTCCGCTCCGATGACGGGGGCAAGACCTGGAAAAAGACCAACAGCGAGCGTAAGCTGCGGCAGCGCGCCTGGTATTACTCGCGCATCTATGCCGATACGCAGGATGAAGATGTAGTGTATGTGATGAATGTACGCTACCACCGCTCCAAAGACGGGGGCAAGACTTTCGAAACCTTTAGTGCACCGCATGGCGACCACCACGACCTGTGGATAGCCCCGGAAGACAACCAGCGCATGATCATCGCAGATGACGGTGGCGCCCAGATAAGCTTTGACGGAGGTGAAAACTGGACTACCTATTACAACCAGCCTACCGCCCAGTTTTACCGCGTTACCACCGACAATCACTTCCCCTATCGCATCCTGGGTGCCCAGCAGGATAACTCTACGGTACGCATACTGCACCGCAGCACCAGCGGCAGCGGTATTACCGAGCGCGATTGGGAGCCTTCGGCTGGAGGTGAGAGCGCCCACCTGGCTGTCGATCCGCTAAACCCGGAGATCGTTTATGGGGGCAGCTATGATGGCTTCCTGTCGCGGGTAGACCATGAGAACCAGCAGATGCGGCTGATAGACGTATGGCCCGACAACCCGATGGGGCATGGCGCGGAAGACCTGAAGTATCGTTTTCAGTGGAATTTCCCTATTTTCTTCTCCCCGCACGACCCGCATAAGCTTTACACTACTTCCAATTATGTACATGTAACCACCAATGAGGGGCAATCGTGGGAGATTATCAGCCCCGACCTCACCCGCAACGACCCCAGCACGCTGGGACCCAGCGGTGGACCCATCACCAAAGACAATACGGGCGTAGAATACTATGGCACTATCTTCGCTGCCTTTGAGTCACCCCATGAGGCCGGAGTGATCTGGACGGGCTCCGATGACGGCCTGGTGCACATTACCCGCGATGGTGGCAAGAGCTGGCAAAATGTAACACCGGCCGGCATGCCCGAGTGGATGCTGATCAACAGCATGGAGCCCGACCCCTTCAACCCGGGTGGCTGCTACCTGGCCGGCACGCGCTACAAAATGGGCGATTACAAGCCCTACCTGTATAAAACCAGCGACTACGGCAAAACCTGGAAAAGGATTGACAGCGGCATCCCTGAAGGGTATTTTACCCGTGTGGTGCGGGCCGACCCCAAACGTCAGGGCCTGCTTTATGCCGGCACCGAGAAAGGTATGTTTATCTCTTTTGATGATGGCGCCAGCTGGCAGCCGTTCCAGCTCAACTTGCCTATCGTACCGATTACCGATTTGACCATAAAAAATGACAACCTGATAGCCGCCACCCAGGGGCGCGCCTTCTGGATAATCGATGACCTGACGCCTCTACACCAGCTTAACGACCAGGTGGCCAACAGCGACTATTACCTGTTTAAACCGATGCCCAGCTACCGCCTTCAGGGTGCCGGGCGTGGACGGCCGTCCAAAACAGCCGGAGAGAACCACCCCGGTGGTGTAATGGTACATTTCTACCTGAAAAAGGCTTCCGACTCAAGTGATGTGAAGCTGGAATTCCTCGAAAATGACGGCACGCTGATAAGGGCATACAGCACCGCAGCCAAAAAGAAAAACGAGAAGCTGAAGGTAAAAGAGGGCTTCAACCGGTTTGTATGGAATATGCGCTACCCCGATGCCGAAAGCTTTGACGGGCTGATAATGTGGTGGGCCAGCGTAACCGGCCCGTTGGCCAAACCGGGCAGCTACAAAGTACGCCTGACGGTAGAAGGGCAATCGATGGAGATGCCCTTTGAGATACTGCCCGATCCGCGTGCCAGCGCCACCCCGGCCGACTATGCCGCCCAGTTCGACTTCCTAATCAAAGTGCGTGACAAGCTGAGCGAAACGCACCGCGCTATCAAGCAGATAAGGGAAGTACGACAGCAGATCAACCAGGTAAAGGAAACCATCAAAGGCCGGGAAGAGTATAAGCCCATAGCCGAAGAGGCCGGCCAGGTACTGGATGAAATGAAAGCCATAGAGGAAACCCTGTACCAGACCAAAAACCGCAGCGGTCAGGATCCGCTCAACTTCCCCATCCGCCTGAACAACAAGCTGGCACACCTGTCGAGCCAGGTGGGAGTAGGCAACTACCCGCCTACTACACAGGCCGAGGCCGTACGCCAGGAAGTAACGCAGGCTATTGATAAGGAGCTGCAAAAGCTGGATAAAATAATGACGCAGGATATACCGGCCCTGAACCGTAAGATTAAAGAGGCCGGGATTGACTTTATCAGCGTAAAACAGGCTGATGAGGTGAACTAATCGTAGGTATTCTTGTGATAACAAACTCCGGTCAGCTACGGCCGGGGTTTGTTATATATGCAAACCTCGACTCCGCTCAGGTGTCATATGAGGTGTCAGGTGATTTTTTACTTTGAAGTGGTTGAGCGAAGTCGTTATCAGACAGTGGTTGAGCAGAAACACTATCTGACGGTGGTTGAGCGGAGCTGAAACCACCTTCATAATTCTCATGACTACTCTTATTTTTACACTTCGCCAACTCAGGCAACAATTCTGGTGTCCCGTTTATCAATGCTTGCTTTTTCTTCCGACCCCATCCCTGCACTTGTTTTTCACGATAAAAAGCTTCATCTATTCTTGGGTATTCTTCGTAATATACCAACTGCACGGGCAATCGCTTTTTAGTGTGGTTGGTGCCTTTGCCATTTAAATCCAGTACAATGGTGTTTCGTCCACACTATGTACTTTTGTTATCCTTTTGTGCTTTTTCTTTCTTTATGATATCTAATAAATCAACCCTGTTTTGAGGAAGGTTTTTCTTAGCAATTTCCCAAATCATTTCATAGTCAATGCCAAAATACACATGTGCGATCAGATTCCTAAGCGCATACATTTTACGCCAGGGAATTTCCGGATATTTTTGCTGAATATCGGCTGGAATATTTTTGCCGCTTCTCGAAGAATTTCAAAGTTTCGTATTATCGCATCAACAACAATATAAGTTTGCTTAAACTTTGAGAAGTCAAGCCCTGTCAAATACTCTTCAATCCTATCAATTGCCTGAAGCATATCTTCCAGATACAAAATGTAATCTCTTTTAACAGGACTCATACATACTTAACGTTATCCAAAATAATTTGTCGTAATTGTTCCTTAAGAGCTTTTTCTGTAACCAAGTCCACTTTAAGTTTCAGTTCGTTCTCAAGAAATTCCTGAAGATCAAAAAATTCCCATCCAAGTGGTTTTTTTAATGAAACCAAAATATCAATATCCGAGTCTTTATGTTGTTCATTCCGGGCATATGAACCGAAATAACCGATTTTTTCAACATAATATTTCCTGTTTAAAACCGGTTTAAGTTCTTTTAATTTATTCTCGATAGCACTAGCAGTTTTCATATACCAAATCTACTCAATTTTTATTTTAAGCAGTAAGCACTCCCTTTTACTATAGCCCTTGCATGGTTTGTTAGCTTAATTTTGTTCTTGCTTAATCTAAAATTTGTCTTCATATTCCCAGTAAGATAAACCTATAAATAATACCGCTCCTTTCATTTTTAATTGGCAACCAAATTTTCTGGCCATCTCTGGCACTCAGCGCACCCTACTCGACCCGATACACCTGCTTGCCGCCTACCCAGGTAGCCAACACCTTTACCTGCCTGATCTGCGCAGGCGGTATGGTCAGCAGGTTGTGGTCCAGCATTACCATATCGGCCAGCTTGCCGGCTTGCAGCGAGCCTTTCAGGTCTTCCTCAAAAGAAGCGTAGGCGGCATTGAGGGTATAGCCGTAGAGGGCTTGCTCCACGGTGATTTTCTGCTCCGGCACCCAGCCTTGCGGGTGGCGGCCATCGAGGGTTTGCCGGGTAACGGCCGCATAGATGCCCAGCAGGGGCACCGGTGGCGCCACAAACCAGTCGGAGCCCAGCGCCAGGCGGGCGTGTGCTTCCAACAGGCTTTTAAAGGCATAGGTGGTGCGGGCACGCCCGTGGCCGATCACCTGTTCGGCCCAGCGGCCGTCATCAATAGCATGGTAGGGCTGCATCACCGGTATTACCTCCAGTTGGGCAAAGCGCGGTATATCGGCCGGCAGCAGATGCTGGGCGTGCTCTATCCTGAACCTGCGATCGCGCGGGCCGTTTTCGCGGGCCACCTGCTCGTAGATATCGAGCAGCACATGGTTGGCGCTGTCGCCAATGGCATGCACCCCCACCTGCAGGCCGGCCCGATCGGCCCCCTTGATCCATTTATACAGCGAGTCGGCCGGATTGACAAAGTAGCCGTGCTGGCCCGGTGCATCGCGGTAGGCATCGAAAAAAGCAGCCGTATGCGAGCCCAGCGAGCCATCTACAAAGCCTTTGAGTCCACCCCTGCGCAGCCATTCGTCACCGCGGCCTGCCGTATCTATTTTAGCCTGTAGGGCCTGCCAGCGCGACAAGGGCGTAAACGAATAAATACGGGTAATGAGCTCGCCCCGGGCGTGCAGGCGCTCAAACACCTGCTGGTCGCCAAAGCCGTTCATATCATGTACCGAGGTAACCCCTTGGGCCGCCACATAGTGCATGGCCGCCCGGGCAAAGTCCTCTTCTTGTTCGGGGGTGTAGGGCGACAGCTTGGTCAACTGACGATAGTAGGCCTCCTCCTTTAAAATACCGGTCAGCCGGCCGTTCGCCTGCAGCAATTCACCATCGGGTATCACCGTTTGCTCATCCAGCCCCAGCAACTGCAGGGCCAGCGTGTTGGCCAGGGCCATGTGGCCGTCCAGCCGGTTGAGTAGCACCGGATGGTCGCCCGTTACCGAGTCAATCCACTGACGCTGCGGTAGCTCGCCACCCCAGCGCTGATGATCCCAATCGCCCCCGGTTATCCAGGTGCCGGGCGGCTGGCTACGGGCATAGGCAGCAATACGGGCTATGAAATCGTTGCGGCTGTCGGCCTCACGCAACTGTACCGAGCGCAGATTTTGGCCACCGGTAATAAAATGCACATGTGTATCGATAAAACCGGGCACAATAAAGCGCCCTCCGGCATCAATCACTTCGGTGCTGTCGCCAATAAAAGGGCTCACCACATAGCTTTTGCCTACGGCCAGCAGGCGACCGTCTTTCACAGCCAGGGCCTCAGCCTGCGGATTGGCGCTGTCGGCCGTCCAGATTACCGCATTGCGTATCACCAGGTCGGCCTGCGGGTGCTCATCGGCACAGGCAAACAGCCCGGCTGCCAGAGCTACTATAAGGTAAAAAGATAGTTTTTGCATCGTTGCTTTTTTACGAAGATAAGCATTGTGGCTGAATGCAGCTAAAATGCCCCTATGCGGCCCAAACACTACACCGGCAGGGCGGTAGAATATTTGTTGCTGCTCAGCACAAACGAGCTTTGCACGCGGGCTATATTGGTATCGACCGAGAGCTTGGTAAGCAAAAAATGCTGGTAGGCCTCCATATCGCGCAGGCGCGCCTTGAGCAGGAAATCGAAATTGCCGGCAATATGATAGCACTCGGTTATTTCCGGGTATGATTTTATCTTGTTAATAAATTTCTCGAGGTGCGAACGACCATGATTTTTCAGCGAAATGGAAATAAAGACCGTCAGGCTGCAGCCCACCTTTTTAGCATCGACCAACGCCACATATTTATCAATAACACCCTGTTGCTCGAGCTTCTTGATACGCTCATACACCGGTGTAGGCGTTAGCCCCAGGCGGTTGGCCAGGGCGGCCATAGTTATTTTACCATCCTCTTGCAAAATCTGTAAAATCTGCTTATCGGTAGCATCAATCTTAATCATAATATTATTCTAATTTATTGGCTAAATTAGTATATGATTAGCTTTTTATATTACATTTAAAACTATTTTTAGATAATTTACCTATTTTTTATTTCTTTTTAAGAATAATAAACTTTCATGGCTTCGCCTTTTCATAGCTTTGTAGGGCTATACTATGGAGATACTCGATTTACTTAAGAAATTTGAAGAAAAGAGCCCCGAAATCGTCTTTGAATGGCACGATTCGGAGAGCGAAGCCCGCGGCTGGGTGGTAATCAACTCTTTGCGTGGCGGGGCAGCCGGGGGTGGTACGCGTATGCGCCAGGGCCTTAACCGCCATGAGGTGGAGTCGCTGGCCAAGACCATGGAAGTAAAATTCACCATTTCCGGTCCGCAGATCGGGGGCGCCAAGAGCGGCATTGACTTCGACCCGCACGATCCGCGCAAGGGCGAAGTACTCAGGCGCTGGTTCAAGGCCGTGATACCGCTGCTTAAAAACTACTACGGCACCGGTGGTGATATGCATGTGGATGAGATAGCCGAAGTGATACCCTATACCGAAGAGTACGGCCTGTGGCATCCGCAGGAGGGCGTGGTAAACGGCCATCTGGGCTCCTCCGACAACCAAAAAATTAAAGTAATCGGACAGTTGCGGGCCGGAGTGGCCAAGATTGTGGAAGACCCGCAGTACACCCCGGCCAGCAACCGTAAGTTTACTGTGGCTGACCTGATTACCGGCTACGGGGTGGCCATGTCGCTGCTGCACTATTATGATATCTGGGGTGGTAAGATTGCCGGCAAGCGGGCCATCATTCAGGGCTGGGGCAACGTGGGGGCGGCTGCCGGCTACTACCTGGCCCAGGCCGGGGTGCAACTGGTAGCGGTGATGGACGGCCACGGAGGGGTGATTGAACCGCAGGGTATGGACCTGGCCCGAGTAACCGAGCTGCTGCTGAACCGCGATGGACACCGCCTGCACGATGCCAAGCTTATTCCTTTTGAAGAGGCGCGTGAGCAGCTCTGGCAGGCCGGTGCTGAAATATTTGTGCCGGCAGCCGGCAGCCGCCTGGTAAGCCGCCAGAATATGGACACCTTGCTGGCCAACGGCCTGGAGGTGATAGCCAGTGGCGCCAACGTGCCTTTTGATGATGAAGAAATCTTTTTCGGCCCTACCCTGCGCTATGCCGATGAGTCGGTGGCAGTGATACCCGATTTTATTGCCAATTGCGGCATGGCACGGGTATTTGCCTACCTGATGCAGGAAAATGCCGAGCTCAGCGACCAGGCTATTTTTGCCGATACCTCGGCCACCATCCGCCAGGCACTGGAAAAAGTGCATGCCGTAAACCAAGCCAGCACCGGTATTACCGGCAAGGCCCTGGAACTGGCCATCGGCAAGCTGTTGTAATACAGTTGAGTTTATGCGAAAAATAATGTAAATTGACCCAATCAAACCGATACAACCATGCCATTCTACCAAAAACGCGGCATCATACCGCAAAAACGACATACGGTTTTTGAAAATCCGCAGGGCGGCCTCTACCAGGAAGAGCTCTTCGGCACCGAAGGCTTTGCCGGGGTATCCTCGCTGCTCTATCATGTGCACCCGCCCACTCAGGTGGCCGAAATGGGCGAGGCCTACTCCGTAGCGCCAGAGATCGCCATTGAGCACAACCTCAAAGCCCTGAGCTTTAAAGGCTTTGACCTGCCGGCCAGTGACGACTACCTGGAAAGCAAGACTACCTTGTTTGTCAACAACGACCTGCACATAGGCCTGGCAGCCCCGCGGCAGTCCACCACCGATTATTTTGTCAAAAATGCCGATGCCGATGAAATTATCTTTATCCACCGGGGCAGCGGCACCTTCAAATCGTCCTTCGGCAGTATTCCTTTCCGCTATGGCGACTACCTGGTTGTGCCACGCGGCACTATCTATCAGTTGGAATTTGACGATAGCGACAACCGCCTGCTGTTTATCGAGTCGTTCAGCCCGGTGCAAACACCCCGGAAATACCGCAACAACTACGGGCAGTTGCTGGAGCACGCCCCCTTTTGCGAGCGCGATATCCGCACCCCCCAAGACCTGCAAACCCATGACGAGCAGGGCGCGTTCCGCATCATGATCAAGAAGCAGGGCTACATGTACCCTTATACCTACCAAAACCACCCGTTCGACCTGGTGGGCTGGGACGGTTACAATTACCCATACGCCATTAGTATCTTCGATTTTGAGCCGATTACCGGGCGTATCCACCAGCCGCCACCGGTACACCAGCAGTTCGAAGGTCACAACTTCGTGGTGTGCTCGTTCGTGCCGCGCCTGTACGATTATCACCCCAAGGCCATTCCGGCACCGTATCATCACAGCAATATCGACTCGGACGAACTGCTGTACTATGTAGATGGCGACTTTATGAGCCGCAACAATATTGAGAAAGGGCAGATTACCCTGCACCCGGGTGGTATCCCGCACGGCCCGCACCCGGGCGCCATTGAGCGCAGCATAGGCAAAAAGGCTACCGAAGAACTGGCCGTGATGATTGACCCGTTCAGGCCGGTAAAAATTACCAAACAGGCACTGGCCCTGGAAGTAAAAGACTATTATAAATCCTGGTTATAAATAAAAAAACAACAGCCATGGCAGAACTGAAAAATATTGAAAATTATGAGTATGGCCTGGAGAAGATCTTTCCCGAAGCGGAAGACTTCCTCCCCATCAACGGCACCGATTATGTAGAGCTTTATGTGGGTAACGCCAAGCAGGCAGCCCATTATTACAAAACGGCTTTCGGTTTTCAGTCGCATGCTTATGCCGGTCTGGAGACAGGTGTTAAAGACCGGGCTTCGTATGTGCTGAAGCAGGACAAGATCACCCTGGTGCTGACCTCGCCCTACGATGGCGACAACGACATCGCCCGCCACATCCTGAAGCATGGTGACGGGGTAAAGGTGATAGCCCTGTGGGTGGATGACGCCACCTATTCGTTCAACGAAACCGTAAAGCGGGGCGCCAAACCCTTTATGGAACCTACTGTAGAGGAAGACGAGCACGGCCGTGTGGTACGCTCGGGCATCCATACCTATGGCGATACGGTACATATTTTTGTTGAGCGCAAAGATTACCGGGGCACTTTCCTGCCGGGGTATCAGCCCTGGAAGTCGGATTACAGCCCATCACCGGTGGGGCTGCGCTATATCGACCACATGGTGGGCAATGTAGGTTGGGGCGAAATGAACACCTGGGCCGAGTTTTATGCCAAAGTAATGGGCTTTGCCAATCTGGTGACCTTCGATGACAAAGACATCTCTACCGAATACACAGCCCTGATGAGCAAGGTAATGACCAACGGTAACGGCCGCATCAAATTCCCGATCAACGAGCCGGCCAAGGGCCGTAAGAAATCGCAGATTGAAGAGTACCTCGATTTTTACAAGGGCCCTGGCTGCCAGCATATTGCCGTAGCCACCAACAACATCATCGAAACGGTAAGCGCCATGCGCCAGCGCGGTATTGAGTTTCTCTATGTGCCGGGCACCTATTACGATACCGTGCTCGACCGGGTAGGCGAAATAGATGAAGACCTGCTGCAGCTCAAAGAGCTGGGCATACTGGTCGACCGGGACGATGAGGGCTACCTGCTGCAGATTTTTACCAAACCGGTAACCGACCGGCCGACCTTGTTTTTCGAGATTATCCAGCGCAAAGGAGCGCAGTCGTTCGGCAAGGGTAATTTCAAGGCCTTGTTTGAATCGATAGAAGCCGAGCAAGCGCGCAGGGGTACACTGTAATTTTTTAAAAGATAAAATATGAAGCGACTCAAATCATGGCTGCCGGTAGCGGCCACAGCAGATTTCAGTATCTATAACTTTCCGTTTGGTATCGGCCGTAAGCCGGACGGCACCACCGGAGCCCTGAGCGCCCTGGGCGACTATGCCATCGACCTGCACTACCTGCAGCAAAAGGGCTATTTCAATGGCATTGACTTGCCCAACGGCATATTTGACCGCCCGGTGTTGAATGATTTTATTGCGTTGGGCAAGCAGATCACAGGTGCCGTACGCCAGCGGCTCATCGAATTGTTTAGTGAGGACAACAGCGAGCTGCGCGACCAAAGCGAGCATCGCCAGGGCTGCCTGCTGCCCTTGAGCGATATTGACATGCAAATGCCGGTGCACGTGCCCAACTACACCGATTTTTATTCCAGTATAGAGCATGCCACCAATGTGGGCACTATGTTTCGCGACCCCAACAACGCCCTGTTGCCCAACTGGCGCCACCTGCCGGTGGGCTATCACGGCCGCGCCAGCTCTATTGTGCCCTCGGGAGTAGCCATCAAGCGCCCCCAGGGGCAAACCAAGGCCCCCGATGCCGAGTTCCCCACCTTCGGGCCTAGTAAACGCCTCGATTTCGAGCTGGAAATGGCCTTTGTTACCGGCAAGGAAAATACCCTTGGGCAACCCGTGAGTACGGCTGAGGCCGAAGACTATATTTTCGGCTTTGTGCTGTTTAACGACTGGTCGGCACGCGACATCCAGGTGTGGGAGTATGTGCCGCTGGGCCCTTTTCTGGCCAAGAACTTCGCTTCTTCCATTTCGCCCTGGATTGTGACCCTGGAGGCGCTGGAGCCCTTCCGTGTGGCGGGGCCACAGCAAGAGCCGCAGGTGCTACCCTACCTGCAGTACGAAGGGCTGCGTAACTTTGACATCCACCTGGAGGTAGGCATACAGCCGGCCGGCAGTGAAGAAAAAGTGGTGTCGCGCTCCAACTTCAAGTACATGTACTGGAACATCTGCCAGCAACTGGCGCACCACACGGTAAACGGCTGTAACCTGCAGGTAGGTGATATGTATGCTTCCGGCACCATCAGCGGCCCCACGCCCGACAGTTACGGCTCTATGCTGGAGCTGGCCTGGAAAGGCACCAAACCCATTGCCATGCCCGATGGTAGCAGCCGCACCTTTATCGAAGACGGTGACACGGTTATCATGCGCGGCTATGCCCAAAAGGAAGATATACGGGTAGGATTTGGCGAAGTACGCACTACGGTGCTGCCGGCTGATGCATAGACCCGCGGCTTGCAAATGGCTACCGATTATTTTATTTTTCCGAAAAAAAGATGACACACAACCGAGTACCCGTTTGGCTTACTGATTTTATCACCAAATACCTGGTGCCTCTTGAGCTAGTGTTTACCCTGGCTGCTTTAATTGGCTATTTTATAAAGCTTGCCGAAGCCGAATACGGCTCGCTGATCTTTGGCCTGGGACTGACAATGCTGGCAATCGTCTATTTTCTGGCCGGTTTTGCTCCGGCTTCCGATGACAACCTTGTAAAATCTATATTTGTCAAGACATTCTATCTGGGTATGTCCGTAACCGTAGTTGGCATATACTTTAGTGGCTCACAACTGCCGGGGAGCAGTGTAATGCTGAATATAGGTCTGGTTACTACCGTCATCACCATGTTGCTTATCGTGATTACCTCCATTAAAGACTGGGACATAACAGTTACCAGGTTGATTATACGCGGTATTACCGTCATTCTTTTGGCTGTACTGATAATCCTAAATCAGCAACCCTGATATGCAGACCATTAAACCCGAAGAACTTGCTACTCCGCAACTGCATGGCATCCTGCTGGGCGCCATCACACCAAGACCCATTGCCTTTGTAAGCACCGTCAGCCGCCAGGGGGAGGTTAATCTGAGCCCTTTTAGCTTTTTCAATGTTTTCAGCGCCAATCCGCCCGTACTTATCTTTTCACCGGCCCGCAGGGTGCAGGGCAACACCACTAAGCATACCCTCGACAACGTGCTGGAGGTACCGGAGGCCTGTGTAAGTGTGGTAAACTATGATATGGTGCAACAGGTATCGCTGGCCAGCACCGAATACCCGCGCGGGGTAAACGAATTTGTGAAGGCCGGTTTTAACCAGGCACCTGCCGAACGGGTGGCCCCTCCCTATGTAGCCGAGTCTCCGGTGTCGTTTGAGTGCAAGGTGCTGGAAGTAAAAGCGCTGGGTCAGGAAGGTGGTGCCGGCAACCTGGTGATCTGCGAGGTGGTACTTATTCATCTTAACAACAACATACTGGATGAAGACGGCAAGATAGACCCCCGCAAGCTGGATGCCGTAGGGCGCCTGGGCGCCAACTGGTACTGCCGGGTGCAGGAGCCGCATATCTTTGAGGTGGCCAAGCCATTGAAAAAACTTGGCATAGGTATCGATCGCCTGCCGCAGACCATCAGGCAGAGCCACGTACTCACCGGCAACGACCTGGCCCTGCTGGCCAATGTAGAGGCCATACCCACAGCAGCACAACTGGCACAAACACTTAGCGATGAAGAACGCAGGGAACTGGCAAGCATGGATGAGACAAAGCGCCACCGGTGGGCACAAAAAGAGTTGCAAGCCGGACAGACAGAACGGGCCTGGGCGGTGCTTGTTGCCTGAATTATAAAATGGCCTGACCTGAATTGAAATTTTTCGTATATTGCAATAAAGGAGAAATGCTATGAGTACGCAGGAATTAATCAGCGCCATCCTAAAACTACCTGTTTCCGAACGTAGATGGGTAATCGAGCAAGCAATTCATTCATGGGAAAAAGATGCTAAACAAGCTGAAATTAAAAAAGCGGCCGACACATTAGTGGCAGAATACCAAAAAAACAAAGAGCTGACAGCCTTTACAGCTCTTGATTTTGAAAAATTTTATGAAGCAAAATGAGATTTGGTTGATAAATCTAGACCCTACTATTGGAGCTGAAATTCGTAAAACCAGACCAGCAATAATTGTTAATGATGATGCTTTAGGAAAATTGCCTCTTAAAGTCATAGTCCCCTTAACTGACTGGAAGGATCATTACCAGATAGCCCCCTGGATGATAAAAATTGAACCGGATGGTAAAAACAGGCTTAACAAAACATCTGCGGCCGATTGTTTCCAGGTTAGGTCTGTATCAAGAGCAAGATTCGTTAAAAAAATCGGTAGTATCTGAAGAAATATCGATGAATATTAAACAGGGGTTGGCAGTCGTATTATCTATTTACACCCTTTAAAAAAAACCGATAAGCCGGCCGACCGTACAATCAATATACCATGCTTGGAATGCCTATTACATTGCTGCTTTTTATTTGGTCTGTTTCATTGGTAGCCCAGCCGGTAAAAAATTATTACGACAACGGCCAGCTCAGAGAGAGCGGTTTGCTGGAAAATGGCCGTAAAAACGGGCGCTGGGACTTCTACTACCCCGATGGCACCCGCCAGGCCACCGAATATTACCTCAACGACACGCTGCACGGCCCGGTTACCTACTACGATTTTGACGGCAACCTGAGCGGCCAGGAAAACTGGGTGCACGGCATGCTGCAGGATTCGGCCTACTACTACCACCCCAATGGCAACCTTGAGAAAAAAGGCCTGTACAAAAACGGTCTCTACGAAGGCATTTGGCAGTTCTACTACCCCAACGGCCGCTTGCGCAAGGTGGTGGGCTACCACCAGGGCGAACCCCACGGTATCTGGCGCTACTATACCGATAAGGGCCTGCTACTCCAGGAAGGCCAATATGCCCACGGCAAGGAAACGGGCGAATGGAAGTTTTACAACAAAAAAGGCCGGCTACTCTATGTGGGCTCCTACGACAACGGCCAGCGCGTGGGCGAATGGTATATAGTGGATAAGCGCGGCAGAAAAAAGCCTGTGGATTACTCCGGTTGGAACAACTGAGGCGGAAGATTTTTGCAAATTTTCCGGGTTAGAATTCGCTTTGGATATTAAAAAACAAGCCGCTCTCCCCGATTGAATTGAATGAATATTCCAGGCGAATTACCACATCGTACATCGTAACGAAATCAAGACCTACTCCCCCACCATATATCAACTTATCGGCCAGTAGCTGGTTGCCTTCGTAGTTGTAGGTATTTTTGGCATAGCCCACGTCAAAATAGGTCTTCAGATAGAGGGCATAGGGCACGTAGCGGAACTGCTCCATAGG
The DNA here is from genome assembly GCA_015488485.1 of Cyclobacteriaceae bacterium. GTDB lineage: Bacteria > Bacteroidota > Bacteroidia > Cytophagales > Cyclobacteriaceae > S012-113. The sequence continues at coordinate 26,945 of WFNR01000150.1, forward strand.
AAATTTCTCCCAGCGGGTACTGCCCGACCACACTACTTTTTTAAGGGAGGTTTTATTGGCAAAATAATACTGGCCGTGAATCACGTAGAGCTCATAGCCCCTGATCACATCATTGCGGAAACCCAGCCCCTTTACCATTGAATAGGGCTGATTATCAGGTCCACTCAAATAGAGGGATGAGTAATTTGACACGAAAAAACCCTTGGGTAATTTGACATAGCGGGCATAGCTGGCCTGAAAACGGGTAATATCTACATCGTCAAACACCCCCAGACCCAGTTTTTCGATCGAAGCCTCCATTTTAAAACCGCTAAGCGGATAAGCCACAATATCGCGTTTATCGTAGCTGAAGCGGTACTTGAGTGAGATATACTGCTGGCGGTTGCCGGCAATACCCAGGTAGTTGGGGTTAAGGGCTATTATGGTATCGGCAATCCAACTGTTGCTATAGCGCGCCTCCAGAAAATGGCGAACATAGAATGAATTGCGCCTGATATAATCGAAGCCGGTATAAAAGTTGGTTTTCAACAGGTTTTCAGAATCAAAAAATATACGCTTGTTCTCCACATTATTATAATGCAAATTGGTGTATTCTATATACTTAGCAAACAGGCTCAAACCATTCTGCTGGCTACGATCAATGTAAGGAAATTCATATTCCACTTCAAACCTGCGGGAATAGCCGAACTGGGCAGTGAGGGTCATGCGCTCGTTCATACCACGCATATTAAAATGGTACAGACTCAGCCCATAGATTATGCGGCTCAGATCGGCATTTTGATTAACCCACCAGTCGTTGAAGTTACGGTCTATAATATCAATAAGTGGTATGGGAAAAAGGTACCAACGCTCCTCTACCTTCACCACGATATCTACTTTGTCGTAGGCAAGCTCCAGTATGGCTACTTCTACCGTATTAAAAAGTTTGGTGTTGTAAATCTTATCCCGGTCGGTTTGCAACACCAACTCAAGGGTTTCGTAGGGGTACATTTTCCCTTTCGTCACCGAGAGCTCCCGCAAAATAATTTTATCCTTGGTTTTCTTGTTGCCGGTAATGAAAATATTATCAATCAGCACCATCCGGGTATCAGCCGCTAACGAATCGGTCGTAGCCAGTGCCACGGTGTCCTGCTGCGCCCATACGGGTTGCCAGCCAGCCAGCAAACAGATGGCAAGTATTGCTATGCGAAACGAAGAACAAAAACTCTGAAAACCCATACGCCACTACCCGCAGGCAGTATTATAAAGCAACAAAGGTAATAAGCCTGCCCGCATATCGCCAGCTTGCTCAAAATTTATAAAACAAGCGGAAACGCAACACATCTATGTCAGGGATAAACAACTGCAGGGTCTCGTTTAGGTAGATAATCATATACTGCACCTCTAACCGCCAAGATTCGTTGATATGGTTACCCAGAGCAAAAATAAGTCTGTTATGATCAAACAATACCGGTAAATCGCGGTTGTTTATATCGCGCAACACTTCAAAGCGCAATGCCCCATAAAAAGGCGACCGTTTCAATCCCAAATTAAAATCGGGACTCCGCAGGCCGATTCGGTAACGAAACCGGTGTGCGAAACGCTGAAAACTGTTGCCGTTGCTAAAATACCAACGCTGGTCAAGGCCCGCTCTATGGTCCACATGCAGCCAGCTTAACTTCGGCCAGTACACATTCACATACTCATAAGTACGCCATTCCAGCAGTTCATAACTCCCCGGCTGCCAGGTATCGAAATTGGCTCCCCCCACTTGCAAGCGCCACCACTCCACCGGCTGGTACCCGACAACCGGCCGTATATAAGCCGTTTGCCAGCCTGAAGCCGGCAAGATACGATAGCCGAAATCTCCTCCTATTTGCCATTTGTCGTTTAGGTGACCCGTAACAGTCATATCGCTCCACACCTCAAAGTCCCTGGCCTGTGCCAGTGCAAGTATAGGCAGGATAAAAAATAGGCAATAGACAAAAATCGATTTCATAACACTTAACCCTGCAAAGAAAAGCAGTTTACTCCTTTTGCACTTATTGAAGTGAACAGTTTAGCCATAACCAAGTAGCAACCGGTATGGTTCCCGTATTGTTTATTTAAGGTGAAAAACCTGGTGTCCTGTCATTTTAATTGGCAAAATTATCCGAAAATTCTGCGATACATTCATAAAAAAAGCCCTGAACAAAAGTTCAAGGCTTTCTGTTTTCGTAGCCCGTAGGGGAATCCCTGCCGGTCGCAGGGCGGGAACCCCTGTCGCAGGATGCCACCCTGTGGGTGGTCACCCGGTAGGGTGAAAAACCTGGCGTCCAGACACTTCAAATGATAAAACTAACTGAAAATTCTTCGATAAAGTTGCTCTTTGGCAAAACTGTTCTTTTTCAGTTCTATCTTACGCTTGCGAGCCAAAGTTTTGGTGGAATAAGCCTCATAATAGACCAGTTCCATTGGCAACTTATGCTTGATTGATTTTGTTTTACCCTGGTTATGCTCTTTCAGTCTTTGAACTATGTCACCTGTGCTACCAATATAGGTGGTACCATCCTTTAGACTTTTCAATACATATACAAAGTACATGAAGACAAATTAACAAAAAAGCCCTGAACATAAGTCCAAGGCTTGCTGTTTTCGTAGCCCGTAGGGGAATCGAACCCCTGTTACCAGGATGAAAACCTGGCGTCCTAACCCCTAGACGAACGGGCCATAAGCAATTTATTTTCGCACAGTCGCTCTTTTGCTAAACTGTTACCAGGATGCCACCCTGCGGGTGGTCACCCGTTAGGGTGAAAAACCTGGCGTCCCACCCTCACGGGTGGCAAGCGAACCCCTAGACGAACGGGCCATTTTCTTTTTCTCCTCGACCGCTTGCCGAAAAGTGTTGCAAATATAGCGGTTGGATTTATTTTGCCAAACCGGGTAAAGAATATTTTATTTTTTTACTCTACAGAACCGCTCCCCCATGTCAGCAAGACTTTCCTGCGGTTTTATTGATTTTGCTGTCTGCAGATAGTATTTTTGAGGAAATTTTTAACCCCTACAAATATGACTAAAGTAGCCATCAACGGATTCGGCCGCATTGGCCGTCTTACTTTTAAGAACTTACTCAACAAAGAAGGTATTGAAGTAGTTGCCATCAATGACCTTACCGATACCAAAACCCTGGCCCACCTGCTTAAGTACGACTCGGTGCACGGGCGCTTTCCGGGCACGGTTTCAGCCACTGATACGGGCATTGTGGTGAATGGCCGTGAAATCAGGGTATATGCCGAGAAGGAGCCGGCCAAATTACCCTGGGGTGAGCTGGGTATTGATATCGTACTTGAATCGACCGGGCGCTTTGTGGACCCCGAGGGTGCCGGAGGGCATCTCCAGGCCGGAGCCAAAAAGGTGGTAATCTCAGCGCCTGCCAAGGGCGATATCCCTACTGTAGTGCTGGGAGTAAATGAGGAAATCCTTACCGGAGAAGAAACTATTGTATCCAACGCCTCCTGTACCACCAACTGCCTGGCACCCATGGCCAAGGTATTGGACGAAGCCTTTGGTATTGAAAAAGGCTACATCTCCACCATCCACGCCTATACGGCTGATCAGCGCCTGCAGGATGCTCCGCACAAAGACCTGCGCAGAGCCCGCGCTGCTGCTTACTCCATTGTACCTACCTCAACCGGTGCAGCCAAGGCGGTAGGGCTGGTATTGCCCCACCTGAAAGGCAAGCTCGATGGCGTAGCCATGCGGGTGCCCATTCCGGACGGCTCGTTGACCGACCTGACGGTAGTGCTTAAAAAAGAAACGACTGCCGAAGAAATCAATGCTGCCATGAAAGCCGCAGCCGAAGGCCCCATGAAAGGCATCCTGGAATATACCGAAGACCCGATCGTATCGATCGATATTGTCGGCAATCCGCATTCCTGCATCTTCGACTCACTGATGACTTCGGCCAACGGCACTTTGGTGAAAGTAGTAGGCTGGTACGACAACGAAGCCGGCTACTCCAACCGGGCTGCCGATTTGATTGCCAAATTGGCTTGAATCTTGTCTTTATAAAAACAAAAAAGCTGCTATCAACTGATGGCAGCTTTTTTTATTCCCTAAGCATTATACTTCTATTCCAACGTCTGCAATTGTTCGTCTTTAGCTTCAATATTATGAAAAACTTTCTGCACATCATCGTCATCTTCCAGCGCCTCGATGCAGCGCATGGCTTTCTGAAATTCCTCATCACTTAAGCTGACGGTGGTTGTGGGAATGCGCATCAATTCGGCATTCTCCGGCTCCAGGCCCAGCTCTTCCATCTTCTTCTGCATCTTACCAAAATCTTCCATGGCGCAGGTAATGGTCATCACCCCGTCCTCTACCTCTACATCCTCAGCCCCGGCATCTATTAGCTCCAGCGTCAGTTCATCCTCATCACGGTCTTCCGGTAGCTGCAGGGTAAATACCCCTTTACGCTCAAACAGGTATTCTACCGAACCGTTGGTACCCAGCGCTCCGCCATATTTTGAAAAAATAGCGCGTACAGAAGCCACCGTGCGGTTCAGGTTGTCGGTGGTGCACTCTACAAATACCGCCACGCCATGCGGAGCGTAGCCTTCGTAAGTAACCTCATGATAATCGGCCGAATCGGCACCAGTAGCCTTTTTGATAGCCCGCTCTATGTTGTCCTTAGGCATATTTTGCCCCTTGGCATTTTGTATGGCCAGCCGCAGGCGCGGATTGGCCTCCGGATCGGGACCGCCCAGTTTGGCTGCTACCGATATTTCTTTTATCAGTTTGGTAAATATCTTGCCTCTTTTGGCATCGTTGGCACCTTTTTTACGCTTGATGGTACTCCATTTACTATGGCCACTCATTTCAACAGATTTTTAGGTTTAGCTTGTCAAAAATAAAAGCAATTTTACTTTCGGACTATATTTTCTGTGCGGTTCTTATACCAAACGTTCAAAATAACCGCCACTACAATGATGATAATGCCCAATGCCGAACGCAGGTTATAAGTTTCGTCAAACAATACCCAGCCAAAGAAAATAGCGAAAACAATACCGATATATTGTATGGAAGAAATCTTGGATAGCGTATCGGACTGATAGGCTTTGGTAAGAAAATACTGGGCAAATTGGGTAGCCACGCCTACCCCGATAAGCATAGCCAGCTCAAACCAGGTAGGTGTAAGCCAGTGGCTAAGCAAATAAACACCGGTAATCGGGATGGTGACCAATGGAAAATAAAAAATAATGACCAACGGATGTTCAGTGCTACGTAATTTGCGAATACTATTATAGGCCAGGCCGGCCGACATGGCCCCACACACACCGAGCAGCACCTGTTGCCAGGTTATGCGCGGGTCGAAACCCTGAATAGCCACCACACCGGCAAAAGCCATAGCGAAAAACAGCCATTGCAGCGGTTTTACCCGCTCGTGTAGGATAAAGATGCCCAACAACGAAGTGAACACCGGTGATAAATACTGAATAGCGACAGCCGATCCCAGCGGCATCATTTTAATGGTAGCAAAGAAAAACAGCAGTCCGGCCGAACCGGCCAGCCCCCTGATAATCAACCATTTTTTATTATTACCCCAGATGGGCACATGCTGTTTTTTGAGAATGGCATAGCTCATAACCAGCGATACCACCGACCTGAAAAACACAATCTCTACCGCCCCGATACGCGGTATGTACTTGATAAGCACATTCATCAGGGCAAAAAACATGGTGGCCAGCACCATGTACAGCACCCCTCTGTTTTTAGGGTTTGATGCGGCCATCTTCGATAGTCAGCTTGCGGTCGGCCATAGCCGCCAGAGCCGGATTGTGGGTTACGATTACGAAGCCGGTGCCAAGCTCCTGCCGCAAATCAAAAAACAACTTGTGCAGCTCTTCGGCATTGTGCGAATCGAGGTTGCCGCTGGGCTCATCGGCAAACACCAGGGCCGGATTGTTGACCAGGGCGCGGGCCACAGCCGTACGCTGCTGCTCACCACCTGACAGTTGCGATGGCTTATGATTGAGCCGTTCTTCCAGACCCAGCATAGCCAGCAACTCACGGGCACGGGCTTCTACTTCCTTATCGGGTCGTTTGCCAATGTAACCGGGAATACACACATTTTCCAGGGCCGTAAACTCCGGCAGCAGATTGTGAAACTGAAACACAAAGCCGATACGCCTGTTGCGAAAATAAGCCAGCTCCCTGGCCGGTAGTTTACTTATTGTCTTACCCTCCATTTCCACCTTACCCTTATCGGGCCGGTCGAGGGTGCCCAAAATATGCAGCAAAGTGCTCTTGCCAGCCCCTGAGGCGCCCACCACCGATACGATTTCGGCCTCGTTCACCGTCAGGTCAATGCCTTTCAGCACATCTACATCGCCATAAGATTTATGGATGCCGGTAGCCTGTAATAGCGGGTGGTCGCTCATGGGGTCAAACATAAGAAATGTTGCTGCAATATGGTTGTTTTAACCATAAAAATAAGTCCGTACCCTGGGGTCATTACCCTGGTACCCCTTGCGATTTAAACTCCACCATGTATTTGACCGGGAATTGCCATTAGAAAATCTAATGACAATTGACGAATTGAAAATCAACAAGTTATACACCTAATCGTATTACCCAAAAAGGATTTTCAATTGTCACGGTTAACCGTGACAAGTTATTGGTAAACAATAACTTCGTCAGCTCATGGCGATACTGCCAGAGCATGACAAGCTTCGCTTCGTCATGCCCGAAGGGTGCCAATGCATCCAGATCGCCAGCATCTGGGCAAAATTGTCAATTTGACAATTTTGGGTTGAATAATCAAGCCAAACTGAGTACCTTCGCAACAGCAATTTTACACGGCAAATTATCATAAACAGAAAGCATTTATTATGAATATTCACGAATATCAGGCCAAAGACATCCTGGCCGGCTTTGGAGTAAGAATACAGCGTGGCCATGTAGCCAGCACCGTAGAAGAGGCCGTAGAGGCTGCCAAAAAACTGCATGAAGAAACCGGCACCGAATGGTATGTAATAAAAGCCCAGATACATGCCGGAGGGCGTGGCAAAGGTGGCGGGGTGAAGCTGGCCAAAAGCCTGGACGAGGTGCCGCAAGTGGCCGGCAATATATTGGGTATGCAACTGGTAACCCACCAGACCGGCCCCGAGGGCAAAAAAGTAAATAAGGTGTTGATTGCCGAAGACGTGTATTACCCGGGTGCTTCCGAGCCCAAAGAGTATTATCTGAGCATCCTGCTTGACCGTGGTCGTGAATGCAACGTGATTATGGCTTCTACCGAAGGCGGCATGGATATAGAAACGGTGGCGGCCGAAACACCGGAGAAGATAATCAAAGAATGGATAGACCCGCGCGTGGGCCTGCAGCCGTTCCAGGCGCGCAAAGTGGCCTTCGCCCTTGGCCTGCGTGGCGAGGCTTTCAAGGAAATGGTAAAATTCATTTTCAGCCTGTATAAAGCCTACGTAGCTACCGATTCATCCTTATTCGAAATCAACCCGGTGCTGAAGACCTCTGATGATAAGATACTGGCAGTAGATGCCAAGGTAAACCTGGATGACAACGCCCTGTTTCGCCATAAAGACCTGCAGGAACTACGCGACCTGAGCGAGGAAGACCCGCTGGAACTGGAAGCCTCAGAAAAAGGACTCAACTATGTACGCCTCGATGGCAACGTGGGCTGTATGGTAAACGGGGCCGGACTGGCTATGGCCACCATGGATATCATCAAACTGTACGGTGGCGAGCCGGCCAATTTCCTGGATGTGGGCGGTACGGCCAATGCCGAAACCGTAGAAGCCGGCTTCCGCATTATCCTGAAAGAAGAAAATGTCAAGGCTATTCTGATCAATATTTTCGGAGGCATCGTACGCTGCGACCGGGTAGCGCAGGGTGTGGTGGATGCCTATAAGAAGGTAGGAGATATTGATATTCCGATTATCGTGCGCCTGCAAGGTACCAATGCCGAAGAAGGCGCCCGCATTATCGAAGAATCGGGCTTGCAAGTAACTTCGGCCATTAGCTTGCGCGAAGCTGCTGAGAAAGTGCAGGCTGCCGTAGCCTGATTTTTGCCGGTAAAAGATTGCGCAGCAGTGGCTAAATCTTTTACCTTTGCAACCCCGAAAAGCACCCGTAGTTCAATTGGATAGAATGTCGGATTTCGGCTCCGAAGGTTGAGGGTTCGAGTCCTTCCGGGTGCACAAAAAAACCTGTCCGTAAAAGGCAGGTTTTTTTGTTGCCGGACAATGGCGGCTACTCAACCGCGATGCTCCCCAAACGCACCTGCGGCAGCTCCGAGTCGGTAAAGGCATAAATCAGCCGCCCATGCCAAATTGCCGTACGGCCGAAGCCCGAGCCCCTGTCGGTGCTCATAGGGGCCAGCTCATGGGTGCGCACTTGGTTACCGTCATGGTCGTACACAGCCAGTATGAGCACTCCGTTATCCGCCTTGCTTTTCAGGTAAGTCAAATAAATCCGCTGCTCGTCCATCTGCACATCCACACGCCCCAGCACCCCAACCGAGTCAACTACCACGGCTTCTTGCGGTACTTGCTCACCGGTTATGATTTTTAGTTTCACCCGTCCTTTGCCTCCGGCACCGGTAAACCAGGCCACCGCCACCCGGTTGCCATAGGTGGCAGCCCGCGGACCATTGACCGGACAACCACGTATCTGCCAGTTGTCGGCATGCAGCAACTGCGGCTCGCTCCAGGCACCCTCCACAAAGCGGGCGAAATAAATATCCCTGATTTCATCGGATGTACGGTTGCGATAGAAGACCCAGGGCTGCCCGTTTACCAAAACCATGTGTGTCTGGCAGCAATCGCAGGTGGTGCTATCTACTTCAAATGATTGCTGCACCCTGCCAGTGGCATCCACTATGGCCGAGCGGATGGTCATAAAACCACCGGCAGGCGCATAGCGCCCATCCAACCAGCTTACCATAAAGCCCTGCTCATACGGCACACCCGATACAAAACCATGCTCGGCCTGCACGGTATCCTGGTGCAACCTGGCCGGTTCACGCCAGGAAGCACCGCCATCGGCAGAGAATGTGTACATGATATTGTAGTAATAGCTTTTCGGCCCGTCTTTGGCCAGGAAATAGGTAAACATTTTGTCGCCATTTACCAGCACACTGGGAAAATCGGCCCAATTGACAAACCAATCGCTACCCTTTGCCACTACCAGCGGCTTTTGCCAGTTATCTGACAGGCGGGCTATTTTAAGCTCATAACCATCCTCTGCCTTCTCCTGCCACGACAGCAACAGGTCGTTGCCCGCTACAGCCAGTGCAGGTTGGCCGCTGCCGGTGGCTACCGGAGGCGGTGGTAAAGTGTGGTCCGGGGCGCTGCAGGCCAGCGCCAGCAACAGTATGATAAACGGTAAATATCTCATGGGGTGGTATATAGACGTAGTTTATTCAACATTTCTTCACTACCCCAGTCGCGGGCGCCTACCTCATTGTACACAATGTTGCCCTGTTTATCAATAATCATGGTAGTAGGCAGAGCGGTGATTTCCAGATCGAAAACAGGAACAGCCAAATGGACAAACCGGAAACTATAGGAGTGCTTTTCAGCAAAACTGCGAATCTTCTCTATATCCTCATCCGAAGCAGCCAAAAACAGGAAGCCCTCCTGGCTCATAATTTTTGCCGCCTTGTCAATATCAGGAAACTCCGCCAGGCATGGCCGGCACCAGGTGGCCCAGAAGTTAAGAAAAATCGGCTTGCCACGATACTGGCTCAGGTCCAATGGCTTACCGTCCAGGTCAGTTAGTTTGATACGCTCCTCCAGGCGAGCCGGTAATTCTTTCTCTTGCTTTTGCTCTTCTTGCTTTTTGCCTGTGCTACAGCCCCAGGTGAGCAGCAACAGCAATCCTGACAATAATAAAATGTGTTTCATCATGGCTGCAAAATAAGTATTTTTCGCAAGCCACAGAAGTACGACTAAACACGAGGGTTAATTTTTACCTAAGTGGTGCGTAGAGTTGGCCAGAAACAGGCCGAAATGTCCATTGTAATAATTAAGAATATACAGCCCCAGGTTTGAATGCCCGAAGCGATCCATGGATGACAAGGGCAACCCCAGCAACTGGCACAAAAAGATACGAATAGCCCGGCCGTGCATGCAAATCAATACCGTGTCATCCTGCGAATTGATAATCTTCTCTATCACCGGCCGCTGGCGCAGAGCCACATCTTCCGGGCTTTCACCTCCTTCGATTTTTACATTAGTCTTACCACGGTTCCATTGCTCTACCAGCGATCTGAAATAAGCATTGCGCCCCGGGTTGGCTTCCTGCCCCTCATGGTGGCCCCAGCTAATCTCATCAAGGCCCTCATGTACTTCAAAAGGAATACCCATATCCAGAAAGCCCTGTACCGACTCGCGAGTGCGCTGCAGGGTAGACACATACACCCTGTCGAAGGGTACATCTTTGTAGGCCTCGAAAAACAAAGCCGCCTGCTTACGCCCTGCCTCATTGAGCGAAGCATCTATACCCCTGCCTTGTACAATCCCCAACTCATTGTAGTTGGTCTGGCCGTGCCTTACAATATAGATTTTTTTGGAAGTCAATTTCTGAATACTTTTGGGTTCAATACTCAAATGTAGCCGATTTGCCTTGATAAATACGAAAGTAAGCCTCGAAGAGTTAAATAAAATGGGTAAAAACACCATGGTGGAGCACCTGGGCATTGTTTTTACCGATATTCAGGAAGACAGCCTTACGGCCACCATGCCGGTGGACAAGCGTACCCTGCAACCCTACGGGCTGCTGCACGGTGGTGCATCGGTGGCGCTGGCCGAGACGCTGGGCTCGGTAGCCGCTCATTTATCCGTAGATAGCGACCGCTACCTGACCGTAGGCCTGGAGATAAACGCCAACCATATAAAAAGTGCCCGCAGCGGCATCGTAACCGGTACCGCACGGCCAATACATATAGGCCGCAGCACGCATGTGTGGAGTATAGATATAGTAAACGAGGAGGGTCAACTGGTATGCACCAGCCGCATTACCATGGCCATAATTGCGAAAAAATAATGGCGGCAGAACAAATACAGGAAACAGCCGCCTGGCTGCAAGCCCAAAAGCCCGAGAAGCTGGTAAACCTGCTGGCGGCCAGAGCAACGGCCCGGCAGTGGTCTTTGGCTTTTTACCGGTTGCCCGGGCAAAAGGGGTTTCGGTTTGTAGCGGCACCTGCCTTGACCTCCCTTTCGCACGAAGCCGATTTGAATGAACTACCGGCCGGTTTTCTGATAGGCAGCTATGAAGGCAAGCAATATTTTCTCGAACAGGTAGTCGGCTATGAACAGCCTACGGCCAGCCTTACCGATGGCTCCAATAGCGCTTTTTTTGATTCGCTAAATGAGGAAAAACCCACCTGGCAGCCCTACACCCTGCCTGACGACAACCCGTCAACCACCAGGGATGAGTATATAAACTATGTACAACATAGTATCGACACCATCAACCAAACGGAGCTTATCAAAACAGTGCCATCACGTATTAAGCGGGTGACATTACCGGCCGATTTTGAGCCGGGCACTACCTTCATCCGGCTGTGCGAGGCCTATCCCAATGCTTTTGTGTCGCTGCTCTCAAGTCCGCAAACCGGTACCTGGCTGGGTGCTACCCCCGAAAGCCTGATAGAAGTTGATGAAGCGGGCATTTTCACTACCATGGCACTGGCAGGCACCCAGCCCTACGATGGCAGCGCTGCTCTGCACACCCTGCCGTGGACGCAAAAAGAAATAGAAGAGCAGGCGATGGTAGGCCGCTATATTATCAACCGCTTTAAAGAAATCCGCCTGCGCGAATTTGTAGAGACCGGCCCGCGTACCGTACAGGCCGGCAATATGGCGCATCTGTGCACTACTTTCACTGTTGATACCCGTGCTACCCACTTCCCTGACCTGGGTGTGGTCATGCTACGCCTGCTGCACCCTACCTCGGCTGTCTGCGGCATGCCCAAAGAACCGGCCCGCCAGCTACTCAAAGAGATGGAGAAACACCAACGAAAACTGTACTCCGGTTATCTGGGGCCGCACAATATGCCTGATGGTAGCCATATTTTTGTAAATTTACGTTGCATGGAGGTGCTAAATGGAGAAGCCCTGCTCTATGCCGGAGCCGGGGTTACAGCCTATTCGGTGCCGGATGAAGAATGGCAGGAGACCGAGCTGAAATGCAATACTTTGTTGAACATTATTAATAGCTGATTTGGACTACAGGGTAGTTTACAACATAGCCGAAATATGTGCGGCACATAATGTAGGGGATGCCGTGCTGTCGCCCGGTTCGCGCAATGCCCCTCTTACCTATTCCTTCGTCAGGCATGCGCAAATCAAAACCTACTCCATCACCGATGAGCGCTCGGCCGCCTTTATTGCCCTCGGTATGGCCCAGCGTAGCGGCCGGCCGGTAGCCCTGGCCTGCACCTCCGGTACGGCTGCTTATAACTACGCCCCGGCCGTAGCTGAGGCCTTTTTTCAGCACCTGCCGCTACTCATCTTCACAGCCGACCGCCCACCGGAGTGGATCGACCAGCAAGACGGCCAGACCATCCACCAGTCAAACCTGTATGGCAGCCATGTAAAAGGTTTCTTCGCCTGCCCGGTAGATACCAGCCACCCCGATGCGGTCTGGCATTTCGAACGGCTGATCAACGAAGCACTGCTGCTGGCTACCAGCGGCCAGCCCGGACCGGTACACATCAATATCCCTTTTCGCGAGCCCTTTTATCCGCCAGACAATGAGCCTCCCGTGCGGGCACCGAAGATCATCAACCGGCTGAATCACCAACAAACCCTGACTGAAAGAGCCTGGGTGCAACTGGTGGATGAATGGCGTACCCATAAGAATAGGCTGATCGTGGGCGGACAGGGATTTTTGCCCGTGGCCGACCTGGAAATGCTGGATGAATTTGCCGGCCACAAAAACCTGCCGCTGATAGGTGACGTGCTATCGAACCTGCACGGTATGCGCAACAACCAAAACCTGGCCGATTTGTTTTTGGCCACTATCCCCGCCAAACTAAAGAAAGAATTACAACCCGACCTGCTAATCACCTTTGGGGAGTCTATTATATCCAAAAATCTGAAACTGTTTTTGCGGCAATACCCGCCCAAAGTACATTGGCATATTCAGCCGGCAGGTTACAGCCCCGATACCTACCGCTCTCTAACCACCATCGTGCCGGCCACCCTGAGCAGTGTAATACAAAGCCTGCGCGATATAGTGGGTAAAGGCAATGTAGCCTACCTGAACAAGTGGCGTAAGTTGCAAGAGCAAACCAAAAAATACCTGCGGAGCTATAGCGGCAAGCAACCGTTTAACGAAATGAGCGCCCTGCACGCCATCTTCGACAACCTGCCGCTGGCATGCGACATCCATCTGGCCAACAGCATGCCGGTACGCTGGGCCAATACTTACGGCTTTGATCATACGCGGCAGCAGGTCACATTTTTTGCCAACCGCGGCACCAGCGGCATTGATGGCTGTACTTCCACTGCCCTGGGCGCAGCCCTGAAAGCAGAAAAAACCACCCTGCTGATAACCGGTGATATGGCCTTCTTTTATGATCGCAATGCTTTCTGGCACAAATATGTACCGTGCCACCTGCGCATCATCGTGCTTAATAATGGAGGAGGCGGTATTTTTGATATTATTGACGGGCCATCCAAACAACCCGAGCACGAGGAGTATTTCCTTACCAACCAACCGCTATCGGCCAAACAAGTGGCAGCGGAATTCGGCCTTAAGTATTATCATTGTGGTTCAGTTGCCGGCCTCAGTCGCGGTCTCGATCGCTTCTGGGTGCGCGACAACCAGGCCAAGATACTGGAAATAAATACCGACATTAAAACCAATACTAAAATCTTTCAAAAACTTAACCGGGAATTAAAAAAGTTATGGAACTAAAATACGACTGGCAACCAATCAGAGAATTCGAAGAAATCCTGTTTCACCAATTTGAAGGCATAGCCCGCATCAGCATCAACCGGCCGCACGTGCACAATGCCTTTACTCCCAAAACCGTGCAGGAGATGATAGAGGCGATGAACTACTGCCGTGAGAGCACCGACATCAGGGTGATTGTTTTTACCGGTGAAGGTGGCAAGGCCTTTTGCAGCGGTGGCGACCAAAGCGTACGCGGCCATGGCGGTTATGTAGGCAGCGACCAGGTGCCGCGCCTCAACGTGCTCGACCTGCAAAAGATGATCCGCTCCATACCCAAGCCGGTCATTGCAGCCGTAGCCGGCTGGGCCATAGGTGGCGGCCATGTGCTGCACGTAGTATGCGATCTGACCATCGCTGCCGACAATGCCCGCTTCGGGCAGACAGGCCCCAAGGTGGGTAGTTTTGACGGGGGCTTTGGCGCTTCTTATCTGGCACGCATTGTGGGGCAGAAAAAAGCCCGCGAAATCTGGTACCTGTGCGACCAGTACGATGCCGAGGAGGCCGAGAAAATGGGCCTGGTAAACAAGGTAGTGCCACTTGACAAGCTGGAAGAAACCTATGTGGAGTGGGCCCGCAAAATGAAAAAGAAAAGCCCGATTGCCCTGCGTATGCTCAAGAGCGCTTTTAATGCCGAGCTTGACGGGCAGGCCGGTATTCAGGAGCTGGCCGGCAACGCCACCCTGCTCTATTACCTGATCGATGAATCCAAAGAAGGCAAGAATGCCTTTCTGGAGAAGCGTGAGCCGGATTGGGATAAGTACCCTAAGTTTCCGTAAGAGATCGGTAGTTTACATAGTACCACAATTTATGGTTTACTGATGAGGTATGTTTTAGCCCCATCTGTTATATAAGTATCGAGTTGCTCATACTCTGACAACTTTTCTTCCAGATATTGTATACCCTGAGGTGGATTCATATGCGAAAAAATTATCCATATACGGCCATGTATATTTTCAAACTGATTAACAAATTTTTTGAAATTATCACCTGAAGAAACTCCTATAATTATCTCATCAGAATCATCAAAGTACATTTCTCTATAAAATTTAAATGGAGCCATGCTGCCCGAATAGACATAAACAATATCATCGTCCTTTTTATTTTTTGAGATATAAGCCAACACAGGCTTAATATCCTCTTTCATAATTGGATGGATAAAATAGTGCTTAGTACGTAATACAGAAAAACCCAAAAAAAGCCCGGACAGTAAAATAAAAGTAAAAGTCTTATAATTGCTTCTTGTTATTTGTGATATAAATACCAGACCTTCGATAATAAAAATCAAGAATAACGGAACCAAATACAAAACTAGCCTGTCGGAAAAAGGATACAACTTAAGTGCTGATAGTAACAAATGCATTAATATAGGCACTAATAATATGAGAATCTGGCGTTTTTGCTTTTGTACACCAACTCCAATTATACCAACTATAAAAAGAAAAAGAGCCGGTATGGTCATTTCATAATAACTAATTGTATTGCGAAATATACTATCAAAAGACTTCTGCAACCATATTAAACTATCACTAAACTTTAATGGCATAAAACCATGTGCCCAATAGGCTTGCATACCTGCAGTATGAGGATGATTTTTTATGAAATAAATATAATATAATAGGAAACTGGATGACCATAGCAAAAGGCCTGCAAGAAAATAAGAAAAACTTTTTAGATTTGATCTTTTTACAATTGAAATACCTTCAACCAATGTCAATGCAACAAGTACTATAATCACAACATTGGAAAACCAAATAAGTACTGCACCGACTATCCCGAAAAATAAACTGCCGGAATTATTACTCTTATTTCTGATATGTACAAAATAAAAATAAAAAAGTACCAAACCTGCACATAAATCAAGCATATACTGCTTTAATTCAGAGGCAAAATAGGTCATGGAAATGGGTACCAAAAAAGCGAAAGTAGTCAATATTGCCTCAACTTTCTTTTTCGTCAAATTCTCAACTAGTTTAAATAAAAAAAATGTAGCCATCAAAGAGCATAAAAAGGGCACGAGGCGTAAGGCAAGCTCATTAACTCCAAAAATATTTGACATAAGTTTTTCTATATATAAAAAACCTATAGGTACAACCTGCGAATAATCAAGGGGTTGGAGCAATTGCATATAATCCCGGTCCTTGATATTGTTGGCCAGAAATGCTTCATCTAACCAAAATGACCTATTTGCCAAATACTGCCGGCCTCGAATGGCTATACTTAACAACATCAGGATTGATAAGTAAATATTGGATGAAACACCGTTTATTTTATCAAGCAAATACTTATCAGAAAAAAAATAAATGAGCTTTTTCATAGCAATCAATACTAAAAAATATTCTATGAAACAGCAAACATTATCTAAGTTTGAGTTTAAAACAAGTATAAATACTAATGACAGGTCACCATAATCTTTTTCTTAATGGCAGGGAGATATCCTTTGCCGATATCCGCTCAGGATCAGCAGATGGTGACACACCCTTTGAAAAGGCCACCCTGGCCTTTTGCCGGCAGTGGCTGAACGGTGAGGAGATTTTTACTATCAAAACTTCCGGCTCTACCGGTAAGCCCAAAAGCATCACAGTAAGCCGCAGTCAAATGCAGGCCAGCGCCCGGCAGACCATCCGTTTTTTCAACATCTCCCAACACGATACGTTGCTGGTATGCCTGTCCACTGCTTACATAGCCGGCATGATGATGCTGGTGCGGGCCTTTGAAGCCGGTGCGCGCATCGTAGCGGTAGAGCCGGCCGGTAATCCCTTTGCCGGCTGCCGGCAGGTAGTGGATTTTGTAGCCTTGGTACCCCTGCAGCTACAACAGGTACTGGCCGATAGCACTACCCGCCAAAAGCTGCAGGCATGCCGCACAGCAATAGTGGGGGGCGCTCCCCTCACCCCACAGCTTGAGCAGCAGCTACAAGGCTTCCCCACCCCGGTCTACGCCACCTTCGGCATGACCGAAACACTCACACACTTTGCCGTGCGCGCCCTCTCGCCCACCCCAGAAGCCGACTACCAGGTGCTCGACCAGGTAACAATAGGTCTGGATGCCCGCGGCTGCCTGACAGTGAAGAGCCCGGCTACCGGACAGCAAACCATCGTTACCAACGATCTGGCAGTGATTACCGCCCCCGGGCGCTTTCGCTGGCTGGGGCGCTACGATCATGTTATTAATAGCGGTGGTATTAAACTACAAACAGAAGAACTGGAACAACAGGTAGCCCATCTGTGGCAACAGACCGGGCGTCAGGAGCGCTTCTTCATTACCGCCCTGCCTGACCCAAAGCTAGGACAAAAAGTGGCGTTGGTGGTGGAAACGTCTGCCTCTGCGCAAACTTTTCAGTCCTTGCCCTGGGACGATTATTTCGATAAGTATGCCAGGCCAAGAGAAATACTGGCGGTAGCGCATTTTGCCGAAACACCCACCGGCAAAATCGACCGGCCAGCTACCCTGCAGCAGCTATCAGATAGTCATTGAAAAGATACGCGTAGCGGGTTTGTGGCGCCACAGCCGCAGATCAAAAGCCATACAGATATTACGCACAAACATGCGGCCGTCTGCGGTTACCCGCAAGGCCCGATCGTCCAGCTCCACCAGCCCATCTTCCTGCATTTCGGTCAGGCGCTCCAGCACCTGCGGTATTTCATTGAACTGCATGGCCGGATCAGCCCATGAGGTACGGAAGCGGCACATGATGTTCAAAATATGTCTGCGAATAACCAGGTCTTCGAGAGTAAGCCTGTGTCCTCTGAACAGCGGCCATTCACCCCGCTCTATCGCTGCCAGATAATCTTCGGTTTTTTTCTCATTTTGGGCAAAAGCATACCACGAATCACTAATGGACGAAGCCCCCAAACCAATCATCAGCCGGGTAGTACCGGCCGTATAACCCATAAAATTACGATGCAGGGTACCGGTTTGCATGGCCGTAAACAGGCTGTCGCTTGGCAAGGCAAAATGATCCATGCCGATTTCTTCATAGCCGTGTTTGAAAAACAACTCTTTACCCAACTCATACAAATAGCGTTTTTCCTTGTCTTTGGGCAGGTCGTTTTCGTCAAAGCCTCGCTGCCCCACCCCTTTTATCCAGGGCACATGGGCATAGCTGTAATAGGCAATACGATCGGGCATCAGGCGTATGGTGTTTTCAATTGTCTGGCGAATACTTTTTTCATTTTGAAAAGGCAGGCCAAACACCAGGTCGTGGCTTACCGAATTATAACCTATCTGGCGCGACAGGTTGGTAACCCGAGCTACCGCCTCAAAGGGTTGCAGGCGGTTGATGGCTCGCTGCACCACCGGATCATAATCCTGAATACCGAAGCTGTTGCGCCTGAAGCCCAAATCATACAAGGTTTTCAGGTGTGCTTCGGTAGTGTTGTTGGGATGCCCCTCAAAGCTAAAGGTATAATCTGCAGTACGATCAGCGTCAAGCAGCAGCTCCCCGATAAGCCGGGCAAGCTGCTCAGGAGCAAAAAAGGTCGGAGTGCCGCCACCCAGGTGGATTTCCTTTATGCGTGGCCGTTCGGCAAACAGTTGCCGATACATCTGCCATTCCCGTAGCACAGCATCAATATATGGCGCCTCTACTTCATGACGTTTGGTAATGTGCTTGTGGCAGGCGCAAAAAGTACACAGGCTTTCACAATAAGGCAAATGTATGTAAAGGCTGATGCCTTCATTTGCGTTGCTTTCGGCAAAAGCCCTCTTTACGGTTTCCTGCCAATCGGGTAAGGTAATACCCTCCTCATCCCAATACGGCACGGTGGGGTAACTGGTATAACGCGGGCCGGGAATATTGTATTTCTGTATCAGGTCGTTTCTCATGACTTGGCAGTATATTGCTTTACAAACTCCGCCAGGCACTGCACATTTTCTACCGGAGTGCCCGGCAAAATACCATGTCCCAGGTTAAAAATATGCCCCGGGCGACCATTTACGGCATCCAGAATCCTACGGGCCTTGGTAGCCAATACTTCCCAGGGAGCAAACAAAGCGGTAGGGTCCAGGTTGCCCTGTACGGCCACCTCGAAGTTCAGCTCTTGCCAGGTGGTCATCAAGTCGGTCTTCCAGTCTATCCCCACTACATCTGCCCCCAGCTCCTTAAAAGTCGTATTCAAATGAGCAGCATTAATGCCAAACAAAATCAGCGGTACCTCAGCATGCCGGCCCTTGACAAGGCCTATCATTTTTTGCATATGCGGATAAACATACTCGCGATAGTCATCCAGATCGAGGATACCTATCCAGCTATCGAATATCTGTACGGCCATTGCTCCGTTATCTATCTGAAAAACAAGATATTCACCCATAGTTGTAGCCAGCTTATCCAGCAACTTATGCCAGGTGGCGGGGTTATTGTACATCAGGCTTTTCAGGCGGGTATAGCTCTTGGAAGGGCCACCTTCAATCATATAGCTGACCAGGGTAAATGGTCCGCCCACAAAGCCGATACAAGGTATGGATAGTTCCTGCCGCAACATCTGCAGCGCCCGACCGGTAAAAGCCAACTCTTCTGCCACCTCAATTGTCCGCAAGCTGTCCACATCGGTCTGGCTGCGTACCGGATTATGAATTAGTGGCCCGTAGCCGGCTTTGTATTCAAAACTGATGCCCATAGGCCCCAGCGGTATCAGGATATCGGAAAAAATAATAGCTGCATCTATGTCAAACTGCTGTACCGGCAACAGGGTTACCTCTACACATACTTCGGGGATGGTGCTTATTTCCTGAATGGAATACTTTTCCTTTATTTTTTGATACTCGGGCTGGTATCGCCCGGCCTGGCGCATAAACCATACTGGTGTGTGATCAACGGGTTGCTGCCGGCAGGCTTTTAAAAAGGTGTCGTTAAAGGCCGTCATTATTTTGTCAGGTTTAGGATGGCACGATAGGTTTTCTCCTGCAAACCGGCAAACAGCTCATCATCCAGGGCCGTTGACAAGAACCAGGCCTCAAACTGCGAGGGCGGCAGAAATACGCCCTGGTGAATCATTTGCCAGAAAAAAGTTGCGTATCGTTCCCTATCGCTGGTTTGGGCAGTGGCGAAATCCACTACCTTTTCTGCCGCAAAAAACGGGCTGATCATCGACCCGAAGGCGTTGACCGTAACTGCCACCCCGGCCTTGCCGGCTGCCTGCTCAATGGTGTCTTTCAGGGCTGCTGTGCGCTCGGCAAACTTTTTGTACGGGTTCTGTCGCTGTAGTTCGCTTAGCGTGGCCAGGCCGGCCGCCATGGCCACCGGGTTTCCCGACAAGGTGCCTGCCTGATACACCGGCCCCAGGGGCGCAACCAGATCCATAATGTCCAAGCGCGCCCCATAAGCGCCTACCGGAAAGCCTCCCCCGATTACCTTGCCGAGACAAACAATATCCGGCTGCAGGCCTACCAACTCATACGCCCCTCCGAATTGCGCCCGGAAGCCGGTCATCACCTCATCAGCGATGATGAGCGTTTCGTGCTCCCTGGCCAGCTTATGCAGTGCTGCAATGAAATCTTCCGTAGGGGGCACCACACCCATGTTGCCGGCCACCGGCTCCAGGATGATTGCCGCCACGTCATCATGCTGAGTCAACAGGCGGGCTACCGAATCGGCATCGTTGTAATTGGCTACCAGCGTATTGCTAACGGCCGCCTGTGGTACACCCCGGCTTCCCGGCAGGCTTAGTGTGGCCAGCCCCGAGCCGGCAGCCACCAGCAGGGCATCCATATGACCGTGATAACAGCCGGCAAATTTGATAATCTTATCCTTGCCGGTATAGGCGCGTGCCAGGCGGATAGCGCTGAGCACCGCCTCGGTACCGGAGTTGACAAACCGCACCTTATCGATTGGCGCAAAGGCCGCCACGATCATTTCCGCCAGGGCTATCTCTCCTTCAGCAGTAGCGCCATAGCTAAAGCCTCTGGCCACCGCCTGCTCTACCGCTTGCAGCACGGCCGGATGACCGTGGCCAAGAATCATCGGCCCGTATGAAAGCACCAGGTCCAGATAATCGTTACCATCCACATCGGTAATCCAGGCACCCCGGGCCCGTTCGATAAAAAGCGGCTGCCCGCCTACCGAAGCAAAGGCGCGCACCGGGCTGTTGACTCCGCCCACCAATACCTGCTGTGCCCGCTCCAGGGCTGCTGCCGAACGGGTAAATTCTTTTTTACTCATATTGTGTCTTAGTTAATATTTCGGCTGCCTCCAGGGCAAAATAGGTGATGATGATGTCCGCTCCGGCCCTTTTGATCGACAGCAGTAGTTCCATCATTACTTTCTCCCCGTCAATCCAGCCATTGGCGGCAGCCGCTTTTATCATGGCATACTCCCCACTCACATTGTAGGCCGCTATGGGCTTGTTGAAAATATCCTTGATCGACTTCACTACATCCAAATAGGTAATGGCCGGCTTTACCATCAGAATATCGGCTCCTTCCAGGTCGTCATACTCCGCTTCCAGCAATCCCTCCCGGCTGTTGGCCGGATCCATCTGGTAGGTCTTACGGTCACCAAACGAGGGGGCCGAATCAGCCGCCTCCCTGAACGGGCCGTAGAATGAAGAAGCATATTTTACCGAATAGGCCATGACCGGCAGATTGGCATAGCCGTTGGCATCGAGCGCCTCGCGAATAGCGGCAACGGTACCATCCATCATGCCGGAGGGCGCCACCATATCGGCCCCGGCTGCAGCATGCGAGAGCACCTGCTTCTGGATATTGCCCAGCGTGGCATCGTTGTCCACATACTCATCTACCAGCACCCCGCAGTGACCGTGCGAGGTGTATTCGCAAAAGCATACATCGGTAATGACGGTAACCTGCGGGTAGTTTTTCTTAATAAAACGAATGGCTTGTTGGATGATACCGGCCTCATTCCAGGTTTCACTGCCTGTATCATCCTTATGAGCCGGTATGCCAAAAAGGAGTACAGCCGGCACCCGGGCCGCCACTACCCTATCCATTATTTCCGGCAACCGATCTACCGAATAGCGATGCACACCCGGCATGGAAGTCACCGGCTGGACAATATCCTGCCCTTCTTCAATAAAAAGCGGGTAAACAAAATCATTTACCGACAATGTCGTTTCACGCACCAGCCTACGCAGGCTGGCGCTATTTCTCAACCTTCTCGTTCTGTTCATCATACATGTTGATATCTGCAATTAATATAGAAAGCAATTCATCCAATGCCGGCCGGGGCGCTGTTTTTACCTGCACAAAATACTTGCGGGCTTCTTTGGCCGTAGTCGGCCCCAGACAATAAGCAGTTATCTGGCGATTGTTGTAGCCGTTTATATATCCCTGTATCCCTGAGGGACTAAAAAACAATACACGGTCAAAATCTTCTTGCAAATGATGCGGTAGAATATGTGTGTCATACACCACTTTTTCGGTTACGGCAACATTGTTTTTTGCCAAAACAGCAAACAACTCATCTCTGCGAAGGTTACCGGTAAAGGCTACCAACTCTGCAGGCTGACGGTCCGCAATAATATGCGCCAGGGCTGCAGCCCCGCTTGCCGTAACTGCCACCCGTACTCCTCGCCCGGTGAGGAGGTCAGCGGTTTTTTGGCCTACACAATAGGCTTCGGTGATTTTGCCGAAATCAAAATTATTCCTCTGCAGGGCGCTAACCGCTGCGGTACTGGTAAAGACCGCCCGGATGCTTTCTGCGGGTTGCCAGTTGAAGGAGCGTGCCTGCTTGGTGATAAAAGCCACTTGCTTCAATGCGACCCCCTGCCTTTTTAGCCTATCCACTGCGGTTGCAGGCAATATTTTGGTGCTCAGCACCTTGGGCAGTGGGGTATCGGATTTATTCGCACTCTTATATTCCGGCCGGTTGTTCATCATTGACTTTCCTGATTATGCCGTATCGTATCGATTATTTGCGCACCTCCCTGCGCCAGTACCTCTTCAGCCAATACACGACCCAGGTCATTGGCAAAAGGGCGCTCCGTGCTTACCACCGCCTTGTCGGTACCATCCATGCTAAACACCCCGCCTTGAAAGACAATATTGCTACCCACCTGCCTGGCCAGCGCCCCAATAGGTGAAGTGCAGCCACCTTCGAGGGTACGCATAAACTGACGCTCTATTTGCACCATTTTTTCGGTATATTCATCGTTCAGCACTTCTCTGACCTGCTGTAGAATGCGCATATCCGTACTACGGGCAGCTACCATGATGGCGCCCTGTCCCGGGGCCGGCAGCATCCAGTCGAGTTCCCAGTAGCGATTGTAGGGCAACAAACCCAGGCGCTCGAGCCCGGCCCGGGCAAAAATCGCCCCCTGCCAGTCCGACTCATCGAGCTTACGCAGCCGGGTAGGCACATTGCCACGTAAGCCCACTACCCGGTGATGCGGGTATTTCGACAGCCACTGGGCCTTGCGCCTGATACTACCGGTAGCAATGGTGCAAGCAGCCGTAATATCGGGTACCTCGCCTTCCGGCAATACCAGCACATCGCCATGATGGCCACGGGGCAGAATGGCCAGTTGGGCAATTCCCTCTGCCAGCATGGTGGGCACATCTTTTAATGAATGCACGGCCAGATCCACCTCATCGTGCAACAAGGCCTCATCCAGCCTGCGGGTAAAAACACCAATGCCCCCCAGGGCATGCAGGGGTGTATGACGGTCCTGGTCACCTGCCGATTCCAGTTTTACAAGCTCACAGGTATAGCCGGCTACAGCCAGCTTTTCTTTCACCTTTTCAGCCTGCCAAAGCGCCAGGCGGCTACTTCTGGTGCCTATTCTGAGCGCTTTTTTCATTTGCTGTTTTCTTTGTCAAATACCCGGTAAATGAGCTCTACCGTTTGGCTGGCATGTGGATTATCCGGCTTCATATGGCGGGCAAACTGGCGTACAATCTTGTGTACCAGACTAGTGGTAACCTTATCGAGGTCGGCATTGCAGGGCGTGCCGTTGCGCTTGGCATAAGACGCCAGCTCGCGTGCCTTTATATCTTCCAGTGCCTCCTTGAGGGTGTTAATGGCCGGGGCAAACTTTCTGTTGCCAAGCCAGTCGTAAAATTCGCTCTTCACTTCTTCAATCACTTTTTCTGCCTTGGGTACCTCCTGCTCACGCTGTACCAGCGTAGCATCGGTAATCTGCGATAGCTCATCAATATTTACCACTGTCACAGCCGGCATTTGCTTCACCCCGGGCGCCACATTGCCCGGCACCGATAGGTCCAGAATGGTCAGCTTGTGGCCGGCCGGTATATGCCTTTCGGTAAGGGTAGGCCTGGCTGCACCCGTAGCTACAATTACAATATCGCTTTTGCTAAGCTTTTCTGTTATCTCCTCCGGCCGGCAGGCCTCTACCCCTGCCGGGGCCCCGGCCAGCAAAGGAGCCAGTTTGTCCTGCGAGCGATTGGCTATGATAACCCGGCCGGGGCGGGCATATTCAAGCAAATGTTTATAGGTGTTTTTACCTATCTCACCCAAACCGAAAAGCAGTACGGTTTTGTCTGTCAGTTGCCCATAGCGCTGCAACAAATACTGCACGGCCGCATACGATACCGAAGTAGTGCCCGAGCTCAGGCGCGTTTCGTTTTTAACCCGCTTGCTGGCCTGCATCAAAAAGCTAAACAGCTTGTCCAGGTGCGTATTGATACCCCCTAACGATTTGCTAAGCTGAAAAGCCTGCTTGAGTTGCCCTACAATTTCATAATCACCCAGTATCTGGCTTTCCAGACCGGCTGTCAATCTGAATAAATGTTCTACCGCTTCAGAAGATTTATAAACATAGGCCACCTCGGCAAACTCTTTGACCGTACCACGGTGCCAGAAAGCGCTTAACAATTCTATTAATTTAAAAGGGTGCTCAGCAAAACCGATAATCTCGGTACGGTTGCAGGTAGATACCACTACCACGCCTTCCATACCGCGCCTGACGGCTTCCTTTATCAGATCTCGCTGGTTGTCAGGCGATATGCTAAACAACCCCCTGGTAGCCGCATCCGCCTTTTTATAGCTAATGCCTACTACATAAAAACGCTCACTAATTGTCCTCATCGCAAATAAATGGCGTAAAGATGAGGTTAAACATTAAAAAAAAATGACCCTGTCGGTTTTAAAAATGTCCCTATCCGTATTATTTAAAATACCACTGTCTCTGAGCCACTTACCGGGGTTATTTTTGTTGCCAGGCAAAAAAACCGGACTATGCAAAAGGCAGTATTATTGGTCAACCTGGGCTCACCGCAACAACCCACCAAACGTGCGGTTGGACGTTATCTGCAGGAATTTCTCATGGACCCGCATGTGATGGACCTGCCTTATTTGCTCAGGTTTTTTCTGGTAAATATCATGATTGTGCCCAGGCGAAGGGTGGCTTCGGCAGCTTTGTATAAAAAAATCTGGACGGAAGCAGGCTCACCATTGATTGTCAATACCGAGAGACTGGCAGCCAGGCTGCAGGCACGGCTCCCCTGGTCGGTATATATAGGTATGCGCTATGGCCAGCCCTCCATTAAATCGGCCATGCAAAAAATGCAGCAGCAAGGGGTACGCAAACTATATGTTGTACCGCTTTATCCGCAATATGCCATGTCAACTACCCTGACCGTAAACCGGGAAGTAGCTAAACAGGCCAAAAGGTGGCTGCCGGCTACCGAGCTGATTACCGCCCCCGCCTTTTATCAAGATCGGGGCTACCAACAGGCGCTGGCTGCCAGTATCAAACGACAGTTGGCGGGTGTTGAGTTCGACCATCTGTTATTTTCTTACCACGGCATACCGGAGAGACACCTGATAAAAACCGACCCTACCGGTAGCCATTGCTTGTCGGTAAATGATTGCTGCCAGCAACCACCTGCAGAGGTGGCAGCCGTATGCTATCGCCACCAATGCATGGCAACCACCCGACTGGCAGCCGAGAGGTTGCAGCTACCCCCAGAAAAGTATTCTATCGCCTATCAATCACGCCTGGGAAAAGACCCATGGCTGCAGCCCTACACCAGCGATGCCATAGCGCAACTGGCTGCCAAAGGGGTAAAAAGACTGGCGGTAGTAACACCTGCTTTTGTAAGCGATTGCCTGGAAACCATTGAAGAGATAGGTATGGAAGCCCGCGAAGAATTTTTAAAGGCCGGAGGAATGGAGTTTACCCGCCTGGACTGCCTCAATGATGACGAAGCCTGGGCTGATACGCTGGCAGACTGGAGCAAAAAAGCCCTGGCAACATGAAATCATCGGTTGACATACTGATTCTGGGTGCCGGCATATCGGGCCTCACAGCTGCCCATTATCTGCAACAACGGGGGGCAGACTTGCTGGTGGTGGAGGAGGCCGCCAGACCCGGAGGGGTAATCCAAACCCGGACAAAAGGTGCATACCGCTATGAGGCAGGGCCCAATGCCATCATGATGAACGACAGTGTATGGGTGCTCATCAATGAACTTGGACTGCAGGATGAATTGCAAACAGCCCCCGACTTAAGCCAGAACCGCTATCTCTACTTCAAAGGCAAATTGCGTCTGCTTAAGCCCGGCCCGGGTTTGCTGACCAGTGGTCTGCTGCCTCCATCGGCCTTGCTGGCATTTTTGCGTGAGCCTTTTGTAAAAGCCAGCAACAAAGAAGATGAAAGTATTGCCGACTTTTTTCTGCGCAGACTCAACCGGCCTGTTCTTGATAACCTGATTAACCCAATGGTAGCGGGTATCTATGCCGGAGACCCGGCCATGCTAAGCTTGCGCTCTACTTTTAAAAAATTGTATGCCATGGAGCAGGAGCACGGCTCCCTGATAAAAGCCGCTCTGCGCAAGAAAAAAGGGCCGGTTCCCAAACGTGAACTGGCATCCTTTACCGGAGGCTTGCATACCCTAATAGACAAAATGAGTAAAAATTTGGGCCAATGCTTGCAGTTGAATGCGCGGGTAATAAAAATTGATAAGCAGCAGGAGCATTACCACGTGCAGGTAAATACAGATGGTGCTAGCCATACAATTCGGTGCAAAAAAATCATCTCCACCCTGCCGGCTGCGGTTGCGGCCAAAGTGTTGCCTGCAATTGGGCCTGCCGTTGCCAGCCAGCTTAACGACCTGTACTACGGCCCCATGCTGTTGTTATACCTGGCGTACAATAAACAGCATCTGGGCTTCAGCCCCGATGGTTTCGGTTTTCTTATTCCGCAAAAAGAACAGATGCCCTTCCTGGGCGCTATCTGGAATTCTGCACTTTTCCCCGGCAGGGCCCCGCACCAGGAATTGTTTAGTACTGTCTTTGTGGGTGGTGCCAACCGGCCCGAAGTTGTTACCTATGGTGAGCAGGAGATAGCGGCCATTGAGCAGCAATACCGCCAAGTGATGACTATTGGCAGTAAGCCGGTGTTTATCGATTCACACCTGCAGCCCAGGGCAATTCCGCAATTTCCGGTGGGTTATCACCGGCTGATGGAGGCACTGGATGAGTTTGAACGACAAAATCCCGGTATCTATATCTCCGGCAATTGGCGCAGCGGGGTAGCCATTGGCGATTGCATAGACTATAATAAACGGCTGGTAGTGGAGCGCTTATAAAAAAACAGCCGGCACAGCCAGCTCTTTGGTGGAAGTCCTTTCCGTAACTTCCGTGGCGACACCCAACTTATTGCTATCAGTGCCGCTTCTCACTTGGCGGCAGCTTTTGCTGCCGTTTTCTGCTACAAAAGTAAGACAGCCCGACCTGGGGCAGATGAATTTCGTGTTATCAAAATATTATCCTTTAGCGATCCGGATAGGCGCAAAAGTCCATCACACAGTTGAATTGATATTTGGCATGCGGGGCAATGGCTACTCCGATGTGCGTTACCTGTGGGTCGAGAATGTTTTTGCGGTGTCCCAGGCTGGGCACATCTTCATCTAGCAGCAACTGCCCGACAATTTTGGCCGGCTGCCGGTAGCCATAGCTGCAGTTTTCAGTAATGCGCTGCCAGCGCTTGATATAGCCGGTAAGCCGCTCTGCCATGTCCTGTCCATTGGTAGAAGTGTGGCCTATACGCCCCGATTGGCCCATATCGCGGGCATGATAGGCAGCCGCCCGGTAGAGTTTCTTGTCGGGCAATAATACCGGCAATCCTTGCACTTGTTGCAGGTCAAGGTATAACGAGCGAACATACTCATTGTCCGGGTTTTTCATTTCTTCTACAGGCATCTGCCGGTAGTCCTGGTAAAAGGTATACAAATAGCGCAGGCCGTCCATACGCGCCAGGTTCACCAGCTTAATCACTTCTTTTTCCCCGGCAGTCAGATAATCGGCCTCACGGGCCGTATCGGCCAGTTGCAGCTCAGCGGCTGTCCAGCCCGGGCCGCCCTGCTGCCAGCCCATCAGCATACCTATCCACAACAGGGTGATTGTCTTATGTATGATCTGTCGCATTATTCTTCAAATCCTGTCAGTAACCGCGCTGCCGGTCAACCGTATGTAGCAAGGGCTGTCCCTTTTGCAGGCGGTAGTAGTTGTCGATAATTTGCGGGGCCACGCGCTCAGGTTGGGTAATACTGGCCACGTGCGGGGTAATAATAATCGACTCGCGTTCCCAAAATGGATGGTCATTGGGCAGTGGCTCCTCACAAAATACATCCAGGCAGGCGCCCGTCAGCTTACCGCTATCCAAGGCAGTAAGTAAGTCTTTTTCTACCAGGTGAGCACCACGGGCTGCGTTGATCAGGTAGGCGCCATCGGGGAGCATGGCAAACAGCTCGTTGCTGAGGATACCCCTGGTTTGCTCAGTCAGAGGCAGCAGGTTGATCAGGATATGCGTGTCTTGCAGAAAAGCCGGTAGTTGCTCATCACCGGCAAAGGTTTGAATATGGGGCCACGACTTGGGTGTACGCGACCAGCCCCTTACCTTGAAACCCAATTGATGCAATACCTCTGCCGCGTGGATACCCAGTACGCCCAGCCCCATAATGCCCACCGTCAGGTCATCGGTGCGCTTGTACATCCTGGGGCGCCAGTGGCGCTGCTGCTGGGCGCGCAGATAGGTATAAAAATCGCGCGCATAGGCAATAACCTGCCCGGCCAGATACAGGCCCATGTCACGGGTAAGCTGCTCATCCACCACGCGCGTGATGCTCACGTTTTCAGGAACCGGTCCGGCCCGGAAGATATGATCGACCCCGGCCCCGGCCGAAGCAATGCATTGCAAATTGGAAAAGCGGCTGAATACCCCTGCCGGTGGCCGCCAGACAAGCAAAAACGTAACTTTTTCAGGAGACGCTATATCCGGAAAAGCTGCTATAGGTAGCTCCGGAGCCGCCTGGCGCAAAGCCTGCAACCACTTTTTTTTAAACAAATCGTGATTTATGATAACAGCAAATGACATCCCTCTGTTCTTTGTATCAAAGTTCGTGCTTTTACGTAATAATTGTACTACCACCCATAACATAAGCAACGCACATAGGGGCAGGTAAGTTTAAGTCAGGGAATTTTTTTTGGTAGCGACAGTAGCCATAGTGGTGTTGCAGCGCCTCGGTTAAAACATTAATTTTGCCGCCATGAAACTGATAGAAGTTACTACGCCCGCCCACGACCGACAGTTTCTGCAGGTGCATGTCGATATCAACCGCCACGACCCCAACTGGATCAGGCCACTGGATAATGATATCAGACAAATATTTGATCCCGGCAAAAACCCGCTTTTCCGCCAGGGGAAGGTAATACGCTGGCTGCTGCAGGATGATACCGGCAGGTATATAGGTCGTATTGCTGCCTTTACCAATAAAAAATACACCAACAAGGGCGATGACATACCGGTGGGCGGCATAGGTTTCTTCGATTGTATCGACAACCAGGAAGCCGCCAACAAGCTATTTGACCGGGCCAAGGACTGGCTGCAGGAAAAGGGCATGCAGGCCATGGACGGCCCGATAAATTTTGGGGAGCGCAACAACTGGTGGGGCTTGTTGATCAAAGGCTTTAAGCCGCCCGTGTACGGCATGAACTACAACCAGCCTTATTATCAGAAATTATTTGAAAATTACGGCTTTCAGATTTTTTACAATCAGCTCTGTTTTTACCTGCCCATTGAGCAAGGCAATCCACGCCAACTGCAAGCCAGGGGCTATGACGTGCACAAGCGCTTTGCCGCCAAAAAGCACTACCACGTAAAGACCATCGAGAAAAAAAACCTGCGCCAGTATGCCCGCGATTTTATGGAAATCTACAACAAGGCCTGGGCCAAACACGAAGGCGGCAAGACCATCAGCGAAGCCAAGGCCTGGAAGATTTTCAAGCAGATGAAGTCGATTATAAAAAAATATACCAGTTGGATAGCCTATTACAAGGAGATGCCCATCGCCATGTGGATCAACATCCCCGATATCAACCAGATCTTCCGGCATTTTAACGGCCAGCTCAACTGGTGGAACAAGCTGCGCTTCCTTTACTACATGAAGACCAACCACATTACCCAACTGGTGGGTATCGTGTATGGCATTGTGCCGGAGTATCAAGGTACCGGGGTGGACTACTTTATGCTGGTGGAGGCCGAAAAAGACCTGAAGGGCCATACCCGTTTTACCGACCTGGAAATGCAATGGATTGGCGATTTCAACCCCAAAATGCTGGGCGTGATTGAGTTTCTGGGCGCTACCGAAGACAGACGCCTGGCCACCTACCGCTATCTGTTCGATCGTAACAAGGAGTTCAAGCGCCACCCCATGCTGAACTAACCCGGATAATTAAGGATTTGCTCCTGGCAGCGTCTCTGTAAGGACGCTGATTAAGAATAAGGCCACCAGCTATTCGTTTTTGGATATTATGACGCTTGCGGGCATGGGTAGAGCTTTGCGTTAACGATAATAGGAAATATTTACGGGGATTGCAAATTTTTGTAGAGAATCATCAGCGGCCTGGCGGAGACGTTGATGGGGAATGCGGCCTTGTGGCGATATTCCTCAGTGTCCCTGAGGAGACACTGAGGGGGAAAAGTAGGTCTCACACGCTGTGGTACGCAAACAGGCAGTTTCTATACCTGACGGCCTGGCTCCTTTGCTCGCCAGCCTGTGCCGCCCGTCCTACAAGGACGTTGGAAAGTGCTAAGTTATCCTGCAGAGACGATGGTGGAGAGTGAAGCGCCATCCCATGCTGAACTAAGCCGGATAATTAAGGATT
>WFNR01000151.1 GCA_015488485.1 Cyclobacteriaceae bacterium
GAAACAGCCGGTGGCCATTACTTCCGGTATATGCTCCTGTTGCATCCAGGCAAGCCATTCGGTCTCAATGGCCGGGTCAAGGGCTACGGTTACATTATACAATATCATAACTGCTCATCCGGTAACTAGTTATCGTTTATTTGCAGGCAGCGCATCGACAGGCTACCATACTGAAAGCCCTCATAAAAATACTGCACATTATCGTGCTTGTCTTGCAAGCCAAGGGTATAAATAAGTGGAATATAATGGCTGGGCTCCGGCACGGCCAGCCGCGCCATATTGCCCAACTTATCGAGCGCCAGCACCGCCCGGTGGTCTGCCCGGTCGATAAACTGTTTGATCGTAGCGTCAAATTCTAACGCCCAATCGGCCGGGCGGGTATCGGGGCGGGTCAGGTCAACCTGCTGCAGGTTGTGGGTAAGGTTGCCACTGCCGATAATGAGCACCCCGCGCTGGCGCAAGGTCCGCAGTTCGTTAGCCAGCTTATAGTGGTACGACAGCGGCCGGTGATAATCAATACTCATCTGGAAAACCGGCACATCGGCCTGCGGATACAGGTGTTTTAAAATCGACCAGGCGCCATGATCCAAACCCCAGTCGGTGGTCGGCTCTATATGGGTGCCTTCTACCAGACCGGGAAGCTCTGCGGCCAATTGCGGAGCTCCGGCTGCCGGGTATTGTAGCTGGTAAAGCTGCTGCGGAAAACCATATATATCATAGATAATACGGGGCCGGGGCGACACCTCTACATAGGTGCCCTTAGTAAGCCAGTGGGCTGATATGCACAGAATAGCCGAAGGGCGGGGCAAGGCTTTCCCTACCTCGCTCAACGCCCGGGTAAAATCGTTGGCCTCGATGGCGTTCATGGGCGAGCCGTGACCGATAAACAGCACCGGCATACGCCCGCTATCATTGCTTTGCTGAGACGGTGGGGGTGTCAATGTCGGCATTTGACAATACTATGATGATATAAAAGTACGATTAATCTTACTATTCGTTACCGGGCAAAAATAAAGGCCGGGATAAAACCGGCCTTAGCAGTAATATCTTCTCGTCTGTCTCAGACCTGGCGCAGGCGTGCCTCTACCTTGCTCAATATCTGCTCGGTTTCTTCAATAGTAATGCCGTGAATGGCTGCCACCTCCACCTTCGAGAGCTTTAAAAACACAAAATGATCGACCACCGAACGTACCTGCTCGGGCAGGTCGGTATAAATGCGGGCCAGGGTTTTGCGTTTAGCACGGCTCATGTCTTTGTCCAGGCCCATGGTCTCTATCAACTGGTCTATCTGGTCGTTGGCCAGCAACAGCACGTTGTCACGGGCTTGTTCATTCTGATAAGAAATGTCCAGTTCATCCAGCTCATCAAGCATGAGCAATTCGCCTTCGGCATCAACTGTGTAATCCTCCTGCAGTTGCTGCATTTCCTGACGCAGCAGTTCTTCTACGGCTACCTGCTTACCATGATGTTTTTCTTTAAGTTCATTAAATACCTGACGCGCCAGTGAAAAAATAGCTATTTTCAAATCGTGCGTGTCTTCGGGGAGTTGTTCTTTATTTTCAAACAGGCGCAGATATACTTCATCCACAATATCCTGAGCCGTGTATTCATTGCGCGGCACGATGCCCCAGGCCTCCCATTGGCGCAGTTTATGGCCGGCCATCTTTTTCAGGTCTGGCAAAAAGCTGTTAAGCTCTTCGGCAAATGCCTGGCGGTCGCCTGCTTGTTGATGTTCCTTAAGTTTATCTATGGTCATGGTCATATCGCCCTCCTTTCTTATAGTTTGTTTAGTCTGTTAATTAGCCAAACAAACTATATGCCATCAACCTTTTGCTGACAGGATGGCATAAAATTCATTAAAGCCGGTTTATCTTTTTTTGCTTTGCAGAAAACGGATATCATTCAGGGCATCCTTATCCGGCTCGAATTTGAGTTGCGTTTTACCTTTCTTGTTCAAGCTTACTTTGTAGTAAGGGATGTAGCCTTCCTGGCCGGTAATGAGTCCGCAGTATTTGTCAGGCCCGGAGCCCAGGCAAATTTTTACGAGATTGACCGTTGATATTTCGATGGCTTTTACATCAAAAGGATTAAGGGAGAAATGCAGATCGTTAATTTCTATGGGCAAGGGTTGTTTGGCCTCGCCTGCCTTCATCCTGTACAGGGTTATTTTTCCGGTAGGGTCGCTGGGCTGTACCTTGTTTTGGTAGTTGAGCACATTGTACTTTTTAATCAGGGCGATAATTTCTTTGTTTGACAACGAAAGGCTGACAATATCTATGGAATCCAGTAGTGCCGGGGTATCATGGGTAAGTTTTTTCAGGAGCTTCATCCGCTCCTCCTTTTTCATGGCGGATATCAGATAGCTGATGCCGTCTTTTTTCAGATAAAGGTTCTCGATAACTGCTGTGGTGGAGTAGTTCGGACCAACAGCATTATTGTAATTCAACCGTACATAGATTGGTATCTTACCGGGCGAGTACAGACCGGCAAAGGCATAAGGCAGGCCTTTTTCCGGTTTAGCCAGCTTTAATTTCCATTCAAGGTGTTTTTTGCCTGATTTAAAATACTTTGAGTCCAGATTGCCGGCATTCAGTACGTAGTAGCCCACCAGGCTATCAATACCAAATTTGGCCTTGCCGTGTTTCGTTTTTACCTCTACATGGTATGGGGTGAATTTAGCTTTTGTGTACTCATAAAGCCGCCCTGACTTAAAGAGCAACTGGCCGTAACACAGGTTTTGCGCTATCAGCAACAAAAGAGTGAGTGTAAGTTTCATGGATTTGCGGTAAGGGGGGTTAAAAATAAATAATGGCCGGACATAGACTACAGGCAAGTGGTAATTGATTTTCTCAGTAAACGGCTATTGGTACACGCAAGCTAGTCATAGCAAACAAACTTAAGCAAAATTTTGAAATTATAATGAACTAAAGCCGTGGTTAGACTGGCTTTTTTTAACCTGCCTTCGAGAACCTGCCTTCGAGAACCTGGCTTCGAGAACCTCAGCCAATTCAGGCATAACAGGCAGAACAAGCAGGTTAGTACGCTTTTTTTGATTCTTCAATCCTTGATCTGCAATCGTTAAATCCCAGCCACAGTGGCGTAAGGGAACAAGTTGCCCAAAAGAAAATTTCTTTAGCCCTCTTCAGCAAGCAGGGCGGTCGCCTCTATTTCCACCAGATATTCAGGGGCTATGAGACGGCTCACCTCCACCATGCTGGTAGCCGGTCTGATATGGCCGAACACCTCGCCATGAGCGCGTCCCACCGCCTGCCAGTAATTGATATCGGTTACGTACATGCGGGTGCGCACTACATCTTCCAGACTACTGCCCAATTGCTGCAGGGTATGGCCGATGATCTCCAGGATTCGTTGTGTTTGAGCGTAGGGGTCGTTGAGCCCTACCGGCCGGCCGTCACGCACGGCCACCGTGCCGGAAACCTCTATCTGGTTGCCCATGCGCACGGCCCGGCTATAGCCTACCTGTGCTTCCCAGGGAGCTCCACTGCTAATATTTTGTCGGTTCATTTATCGGGGGTTTGGTTGCTTTGCATGGTGAGCGCCTTATTTTTGTGCCCTGCCGCCATTTTTGCGGCCACAACACGAATGTATGAAGGTTTCCGCGTTTCTCAAACTATACCAGCAAGACGGGTTAA
>WFNR01000152.1 GCA_015488485.1 Cyclobacteriaceae bacterium
CCAAGTAATGATAGTGTCAATATGGTTGTGGCAATGAATTTCATAATGGTCGGGATTATTGTTCGCCAAGTAATTTTTTAAATAGGTCAATATCAAACAAGTCGGCTACCTGTAGTAGTTCATCTTCTGATTCACAGGGCGGGCACTTAAGAACAAAGACCGATGATTGCCCGAAAGGGATCATCATTTCATAGCCGCTGTAATCATCTACCTTGATATAGGCCTTGTTGTCTTTGTAGCGAATAACCTTGCTGTTTACATCGCCCTGATAATCACCCTGTGTGGCATATTGGGCTTCTATGCCAACCATGGTGTAGATGGATGAATTATTGCCCACAGCAGCCTCTATCGGGCCATAGTCGCTACCGGGATATTCGCGGCTTACCACCATACCGGCAAAGCCCGCTCCGCTGCTGTACACCTCGTCCTGCGATTTATCAGCTTCGTATGCCAGTACTTTTTCTGGCATCGAGGCCAAAATATCATAGCCCATTTCCAACTCAATACCCATTATGGCCTGACGTACAAAAAAGCGCGCTTCGGCCAGATCGTCATCCTGCAAGGCATCGCGGGCATTGGCCAGTTGGTCGTTGACATCGGGCGGGGTGAGTTTGCGTTTGGGCGGTGGTCTGTCGCCTCCGTAGTCTTCGCCATAAACGGGCTCCGGCCGGCTGCTTTCATTAGCCGGTGGTGCATCGGTGGTAAAGGACTTTATCTTCTTAAAGATCACTTTACCTTTTTTGAAAACGTTCTCCTTTTTGTCTTTGTTTTTGTCTTGCTGGGCGTTGGCCGGCACTGTTGCCAGATAAAAGCCCATCAGAATCAGAGCCAGGCAGGTGTAATTCTTTTTCTTCATGGCGATATTGGTTTTGGCCATAAATTTTTAAGAATATGTCAAATTTAAGACTCTTTTGGCTAACTGTCAAGTAATTAATACCGCTAACGAGCTACTTGTCCGGTTGATATTCGGGGTTACTGATGAAGTCGGGGTCAGAGAGTGTTTTGAGAAAAGCTACCAGGGCGGCCTGTTCTTCGGCATTGAGTTGCACACCACCCTGATGCAGGTTTTTCATAAGTGGGTCCACGGTGGGTGAGGCTTCCAGGCCCGTGCTATAGAAAGCCACCACCTCTTCGAGAGTGGCATAGCGGCCGTCATGCATGTAGGGGGCTGTGTATTCGATGTTGCGCAACGTAGGGGTCTTGAATTTGCCCCAATCGAGGCTGTCACCGGTTACGGCAAAATAGCCGGCATCGGGCAGGCTGTCGAGGGCGTTGTTGTGCATCAGGTTGTCGGTCATGAAGGCAGTGGCGTGACAGTGAAAGCAATCGCCCCGCTCGGTATAAAACAGCTCATAGCCCAGGTACTCCTGGTTGGTGAGGTTGACCTCTCCGCGCAAAAAGCGGTCGAACTTGCTGTTGCCGGAGATCAGGGTGCGTACGAACTGAGCCAGCGCCTTGGCCACCTCTTTGCTGGTAATCGTCTCGCTACCAAATACCTGCTTAAACGCCTGGCGGTAGTCGGCATCGCTGTTGAGCACACGCATATCGGTTTCAAAAAAATCTTCTACTTCAAATAGCATCACGTCTTCTAGGCTGCCTTGTATCTTGCCATTCCATAGAAAATTGCGGCTCCAGCCCAAATTAATGTGCGGCAACACGGCTGGTGAGGAGGAAAAAGCTTGTTGCTGTACGTGGCAGGTGGCGCAGGCCATGGTGCCTTCCTTGTGCAAGCGCGGGTCGTAATAGAGCTTACGGCCCAGCGCCACGCCTTCGCGGGTCAGGAGATTGTCGGTCGGTATGGTCATGGCCGGGAACCCCTGCGGGATGCTTAGCTCGTAGGGGGTGGTGCCGGGCTGCGGGTTGTCGGTAGGCTTGTTGCAGCCGGCCATGCCGAAGAGGATAACACCTAAAAGTAAAATAAGTTTTTTCATGGATTTTGCTCGGCTACTGCAAAGCTATATACGTTCTGCCCGTTTTGCTGAATGGTAGCCTGGGCTTCGTGATTGCCCATGATGGCCGGGCCGAAATAGGTGAAGTCCCAGTCCACCGGATCGGTAAACCACTGCTGGATTTCCATTTCCAGGGCTATATCCAGTTGGTCGCTGGCTACGGTAAACGGCTGGTTGGTAAGGTCGATATGCACTTCGTAGGCTTTGCCATCGAGCAAGCCCGCATGGAAGTTGAAAAAATTATCTTCATTGGGGGTGCGGTATTCGCCTTCCAGCTTCATGTAGTGGTAGCCTCCCCCCATGGGCTCCGGCCATTCCATCAGGCTCTCGGGCGGCTCGCTGAAGCGCCCCGAAATATTGTCTTCCGGCACCAGGCCGTGTACAAAACTGATACCGGTATAGTCACCCTGCGGAATTTTTTGTGCAAACGTATAGCTGAGAGTTTCCGGCAGGCGGATATCGACATAATGGATACCGGGTAACTCGATTATCGTATTGTCGGCTTTATGCAATTGAAAACGTGAGATAAAGTATTTGACCGTTTTGATGCTGTACTCCTGGCCAAGGGCATTCTTATAAATAAGC
>WFNR01000153.1 GCA_015488485.1 Cyclobacteriaceae bacterium
CATCGCTGGGCCGATTCCTACCGCCTGCGCGGCATTCACCCCGACCACCATGCTTTCTGGATACACCCCAGCGACCCCAACTTTATCATTGACGGTAATGACGGGGGCATGAACATCACCCGCGACCGCGGCAAGCACTGGCGCTTTGTTGAGAATATCCCCGTAGCGCAGTTTTACCATATCAATGTGGACAACCAACTGCCCTATAAGGTATATGGTGGCTTGCAGGACAACGGCTCCTGGGCCGGGCCGGGCTATGTGTTCAAATCGGGCGGTATTCGCAACTCATACTGGCAGGAAGTGATGTTTGGCGATGGCTTTGACGTAGTGCCCGACCCGCAAGACCCGACCCGCGGCTATGGCATGTCGCAACAGGGCTTCGTGGGCTATTACGACCTCAAAACCGGTCACGTAGAGATGATCCGCCCTACCCATCCCGACCCGGATGTGCAGCTACGTTTCAACTGGAACTCAGCCATTGCCCTCGATCCCTTCGACCCCAACACGGTTTACTTCGGCTCGCAGTTTGTTCACAAGAGCACCAACAAAGGCAATACCTGGGAAATCATCTCGCCAGACCTTACCACCAACGACCCTGACAAACAAAAGCAGCATGAGAGTGGCGGCCTGACTATGGATGCTACCGGAGCAGAAAACTACACCACTATCGTAGCTATTGAGCCCTCTACCCTGCAGCAGGACATGCTCTGGGTAGGCAGCGATGATGGCCGTCTGCACCTGACCCGCGATGGCGGCCAGCACTGGACAGACCTGACGGCCGCCATCGAAGCAGCCGGCATGCCTAAAGGCGCCTGGATACCGCAAATACGAGCTTCACGCTTCAATGCCGGTGAGGCCTACGTGGTGGTAAACAACTACCGCAATTTCGACTTCAAACCCTATCTGTTTCGCACCCGCGATTATGGTAAAACCTGGACCAACCTGCTGGCCGGCCAGCCCGAAACCTTTGGCTATGCCTTGTCGCTGGCTCAGGACATCAAAGAGCCACGGCTCATATTCCTGGGCACCGAAAACGGCCTGTATATCAGCCTGGATGAAGGCGCCACCTGGCAAAAATGGACCAACGGTTACCCCTCGGTTTCTACCATGGATATGGTCATTCAGCCCCGTGAGCAAGACCTGGTGATCGGCACTTTCGGGCGGGCAGTATGGATACTGGATGATATCCGGCCTCTGCGAGAGCTGGCCAGCCAGGGTACCGCCTTGCTCAAACAGCCTGTCAAGGTTTACCCGGCTCCCGATGCCGTGATGGCGGCCAACCAGCAGGCTGCCGGTACCCGCTTTGCCGGCCACGCCATTTATATTGGCGAAAACCGTCCCCGTGGTGCCATGATCACCTATTCGGTGTACCGGGAAGAAAAAACAACTAAAGAAGAACTGACCTCTACTTCCGGTAAAAAGAAAAAAGGCAAAAAACACAAAAGCAGCACTGCAGAAACCAAGCCGGCTGATAAACCGCAAGAGGCAAAGAACGATACCATCTTTATCAAAATTTACAACAGCCAAAACGAGCTGATCCGCACCCTGACCCGCAAGTACAAAGAAAACGGTATGCACCGGCTGTATTGGCAAATGGACGAAAAAGGCGTACGCTGGCCTTCACGCAAAGAGCCGCGCCAAAATGCTTCCGAGCCGTCTGGCGTACCCGTACTACCGGGCACTTACAAAGTGGTTATGTCCTTTGACGGCAGCCGCGACAGCACCCTGGTCAATGTTATGTACGATCCGCGCCTGCCCGTAACCCGTAAGGTGCTGCAAGCCAAGCATGACTTTTACAAAAACATGGAAAAAGACATTGCCACGGCCACGGCAGCTATGGATCAGTTGCGCACTTCACATGAAGTGATAAAAGAGGTGATGAAGCAACTGAAAGGCCGCCAGGGAGATGCCTACGATTCGCTGCAAAAGACCTCCAAGGCCTTGCAGGATAGCCTCAAATCCATGACCGATGAACTGCTGGGTAAAGAGAGCAAGAAACAAGGTATCGTACGCGATCCCAAACCCAACATCATGTCGTATTTCAGGCGGGTGGGTATGTACCTGGGCTCATCGTTGCAAAAGCCGGGCCCTACCGAAGAGCGTCTTTGGCAGCAAGGCCGCCAGAAATTAGCCCCCTGGCTGGAGCGGGTAAATAATTTCTATCAGACTTCCTGGCCGGCCTATCGACAACAGGTAGAAGCTACCGATCTGAGCCCATTTAAAGAGGTAAAGACCTTTAAACTGGAGTAATGCCTGACTTCCGGAAAGAGGCAGTCCGGCTATTTATGCTGGCGCTACCACGCGCAGTGGCCGGGTACGCTCGTAAAACAGAATGTGGGTAGGATAGTCATCCCCCAGCTTGTTGTAGCGTACCATCTCTTCGGTAGTACGAAACTTGTAACCCCGTATGCGAACGGTAAAGTGGCCGGGAGATAAATGGGCAGATATCTGGTAAGTACGGCTTTCACCCGGATTCAGGTTGTTGTCCGCCACCTTATGGGCTTCCGGGTACCACACCCATTTCTCGCCAATGCGGAAAGTATCGGCCTGTACTACCCTACCCGCGGTATCCTCAATGGTAACGACTGTCAGGATGAAGCGCTCCGGATCCCCGGTTGGTACGCGGTGACCGGCTACCTTGTTGGCTACGGTTATCGCCAGTACAATGCTGTCTGCCGCCCCGTACTCGGTCTTGATACCGCTTAGGTCATACACCAAGCCATCCAGGCGCTCGGTGGTGAGGGTATCGTGCTTGGGAATGCCGGAGCCCATAAAATAATGCAAGCGACTCATGGTGGTATCGCTTCCGGCAGCCGCTGGTCGCTTTACGGCAGGCATGTGGCAATCCAGGCAGGTCTTTTGCCCGAAATAGGGTCCGGCCCGCCATTCGTCACCGGTCTCGAAAGAACAAACCAGGTCGGGTGTAACCACGGCCGAGGCATTGTGGCAACTGATACATAACTGCTCCGACAAATGCCGGGCATCGGCCCGGCTGGCATGAGGCGCCCGCCCCGATACCTGACGCGCCACTACCTGACCGTCACGCACATGACAGGCAGCGCAGGTTATGCCTTCCTGCCGCAATAATGAGTCATAATCTGGGTTGGCATGCTTGATAGGGCGGTAAATATCGCCTTCCAGTAAGCCGGTAACTACGAAAGGCTGCTGGTTCTGCAACGGGGCATGGCAATTAATGCACATATAAGGGCTGTTGTCTTTGGCGATTTCGGCCTGAAACTGCGGATCGACCCATGCCAGGGCATGGGTGCTCTTTTGCCACTCACGATAATGCTCCTGGTGGCAGTTACCACAGTCGGCAGCCGACAGCGATTGCAACCCCTCAGGTACCGGCTGGAGCGGGACTGCCTGCTCCCAGGGCTTGTGAAAACCGTTGACCGGCTCGGTATCCAGCATATTCCAAATACTGAAAACCACCACTACCAGCAACATCAACAAAGCAACCCAAAACCTGACAGTCTTCATTTTACCAGAAATACAACCTGATACTCAATCCGGTAATTACAAATAATACCGACACAATGGTAATGGCAATAATATGAGCAGCCAACAAAGGCAATTTCTTTTCATTCAACTTTGGTATAATTCGCAAACGGGCATGTGCCGCCAACCCAAGGGTAATAGCCAACCAGAGTAGTTTCAAACTGATATGCTGGCTCATATGATCCTGCCAGTTAAACCAGGTAGTAAAGGGCAAATAATCCAAGGCCATCCACACCCCGGTGATCACCAGCAAGAGCAGGGCCGGCA
This sequence comes from Cyclobacteriaceae bacterium, assembly GCA_015488485.1. GTDB lineage: Bacteria > Bacteroidota > Bacteroidia > Cytophagales > Cyclobacteriaceae > S012-113. The sequence continues at coordinate 3,769 of WFNR01000153.1, forward strand.
TACCCACCTTCTCATAGCGTGACTCAAAGCTTTGCAACAGCGCCAGATCCTGGCGCTTCAGCACTACCGGCAAAAAACCGATGGCCAGCACCAGATGGCCCCCTACCCAAATGGTAGCAGCCAATACATGTAGCAAAATCAAGTATTTGTGCATAGCGATTGTATTTTACCAATGGCGGCAAAAATAAGCCGGCCGGTAAAACTACTTACTGATTTATGTCACTTATTTAAAATTACTCTAAATAAGACTACCTCTCACCCGCTTTATATTGGCGTGGGTCCACCCGGTGCTTTTCCAGCAAGCGATAGAAAGACCTGCGTGGCAGCCTGGCCAGATTGGCCGCCCGGGTTACATTGCCGGCCGCCTGATTCAGATAATGATGCAAGGCGTGCTTTTCAAAATCATCGGTTACCAGGGCCCGGGCTGCTTTGAAACCGCGTTCGAAGCTCGACAAGGTTTCCGACTGAATAGACATGGGCAGATGCTCGGATTCTATGCGGTTGGTATCGGTCAGGATGATGGCACGCTCGATAACCGCCTGCAGCTCCCGCAGGTTGCCGGGCCAGTCGTACTGGATAAGCTGATCGAGAGCCGTAGCCGACACCCGCTCTACTTTTTTATTCAGCTTAAGCACGCCTTTTTTTAAGAAATGGTAAATAAACAACGGTAAATCCTCCTTGCGCTCCCGCAAGGCCGGCAGTTCCAGGGTAAAGGCATTCAGGCGGAAGTACAAGTCTTCACGAAAGCTGCCGGCTGCTACCAATTCCCTGAGCTTGCGATTGGTAGCGGCAATCAGGCGGGTGTGGATCACATGTGTCTCGTTGCTGCCCACCGGACGCACCTCACCAAACTGCAAAAAACGCAGCAATTTGGCCTGCATGGCCATCGGAATATCGCCAATTTCATCGAGAAAAAGCGTACCCCCGGCCGCCATTTCCAGCAGGCCTTTTTTATCCTGGGCAGCCCCGGTAAACGCCCCTTTTACGTGGCCAAACAACTCACTTTCTATAATATCTTCAGGAAAAGCCGTACAGTTTACCTTGATAAACGGCTGCCCCACCAGATCACTACGTTGGTAAATGGTGTCGGCCACCATCTCCTTGCCGGTGCCGGTCTCACCGGTAATCAGCACCGGCTGCCGGGTAGGTGCAACCTGGTTGATCATCTTCTCCAGGTTTTTCATCAGGGGCGAGCTACCGAATAGCATCTCTTCTCCCCCGTTCCGGTTGTGCTCACGAATGGCGGCATATTTATCGCGCAGGTACTGGTTGTTGGAACGCTCCTCCAGCAAGGCCCATAGAAAACGGGCTGCCACCCCCGAAATCATTCGCACATGGTCGGGCTTGAGGTCGATGACCTCCTGCTGCACAGCCGGGTCGCCCGTAACCTCAATGAGAATATCATACTGCAACTCCCGGTCGAGCAATACCGGCCGCAGCCGGGTATGGGTAGGCAAATGCGCTTCCCTGGCCAGTTGCATGCCGCTGGCCTCCGGGTTTTGGTCCACAACCATCACAATCTCAATGGTGGGGTCGGTAAGAAAATACTCGATCAGCGCCCGGCCGCCTCTGCCGGCCCCTACAATTATCAGGCGGGTAATCGGTTGCTCGCTGGCTGTGTGAGGTGCCATTTTTCAAAAATAATCAAACTGTGCCAAATTTGGCATAGTACATAGAAATATTATCCTTAACCTTTAGCTAATTCGTATTTCAATTTACCTTAAGATATGTTTCTTGAAAGACAAGATCAGATAAATCCTACTGTATTTCATTAAATACTGACATAGCCGGCAGGGCTTTGTTATTGAAATCGAAAAGGGTTTGGTTTTCCCAGGTAGAGCCGTTGGTAGCGGCCGGCCCTTTAAAAGCCACCCACTCGGGCGCCCAGTAACAAAACCCGATGCCACCTTCAGTTTCACCCAGCAAATCCAGCAAGTGCTGCAGATAAGCCTGCTGACCGGCCGGAGTAGCCGGGTAATCAGGCAGCAGTTGCGAAGTGAGGCCGACAATATTTTGCGTTTGGTCATTCCAGCCAAGCGAAAACGGATAGGCAATCTCAGCCAGGATTACCTTCTTCCCATGGTCTTTATAGAGGCGTTGTATCACACCCCGTAAGGCAGTTAAATCTTTGCCATGCCAGACGGGGTAGTACGACAGGCCAATCAGGTCGTAATCCACCTCCTTGTCCTGCAGTAGGTTATAGAAGCCGGTAGCTCCGTTATAACCGGCAAAATGAATCAGCACCTGCACATCGGGGTCGGTGGCACGGGCAGCGGCAATGCCCGCTTTTAGCAAAGCAATGAAAGTATCCGGGTTGTCAATATGGCCATCCGGCCATATAAAGCCGTTGTTCAGTTCATTGCCTATCTGCACAATATCCGGCCTGATAACCGACAGCACTTTGCGCGTATAATTATACACACTATCCTGTAGCGTCTGTCCGGATAAATCTTTCCAGGCTGCGGGCTTTCGTTGCTTACCCGGGTCGGCCCAGGTATCCGAATAATGAATATCCAGAAAGACCTTCATACCCATAGCCTTAACCTGCTTGCTAAAAGCTTCAACCTCATCGAGGCCACTATGAGGAACATATCGACTGTGCCATAAACGCAAGCGCACGGTATTGCAGCCGGCCCTTTGCATAATTTCGAGCAGCGGTCGCTGGCGACCATTGTTGTCATAAAAGCGGGTACCGGCTGCCGTGATTTCCGGAGTAAACGACAGATCGGCCGCCCGGATGGCAATAGCAGGTGCGGCAGGTTGCGGCTCACTACCACAAGCTATCAGCACAACAAGTAACCCTATAAGGCCGTAAGGATTGATATATTTCATGCCGCTCATCCTGGTGTAAAGATAGCACAACCTA
>WFNR01000154.1 GCA_015488485.1 Cyclobacteriaceae bacterium
CCTGCTGCGCTTTGAGGCCGTGGCCCCGCAAACCGATGAAACACCCCCGCCCGGCCTCGAAGCGCAGCAGGTGGCAAGCCACCTGGCCCGCCAAAAGCTCGAAGCCTGTGGAGAGTGGCTCGATCATAAGCTGGTGCTCACTGCCGACACCCTGGTACACCAGGGCAACCGGCTGCTGGGCAAGCCGGCCGATGCCGAAGAAGCCCGCCACATGCTGCATAGCCTGGCAGGCAGCATCCATGAGGTGACCACGGCCGTATGCCTGGGCTACCGCCAGCAGCGCCATACCTTGACGGTAACCACCCAGGTAACCTTTGCCGACCTGCATGAGGAAGAAATAAACTATTACATCTCATCCTTTAAACCCTATGACAAGGCGGGCGCCTACGGTATCCAGGAGTGGATAGGCCTGATCGGTATCAAACACATTGCCGGCTCCTACACCAATGTGGTGGGCCTGCCCATGCACGAGACCTACCGCGCCCTGCAGAGCTGCAGCAGCAACTGGCTGGCCGGTTGATTGCCGCAAAACCCTTTTCTTTGTACTACCATGAAAGCCGAAGATTTTCTTACCGACCCGGAGCTGGCCTACTACAGCCGCCATTTGGTATTGCCTGAATTCGGTGAGGCAGGCCAACTGCGCCTTAAAAAAGGCAAGGTGCTGGTGGTAGGTGCCGGGGGCCTGGGCGCCCCGCTGCTCACCTACCTGGCAGCAGCCGGGGTGGGCACCATCGGGGTGATTGACCCCGACTGCATAGAGGCCAGCAACCTGCACCGCCAGGTACTCTACGGCTATGCTGATATCGGGCAACCCAAGGTGGAAGTGGCCGCCCAGCGCCTGCAAGAGCTAAACCCGCACATAGAAGTGGTAGCTATGCAAGACAGCCTGACGGCCGCCAACGCCCTGGACATCATCAAGGACTACGATGTGGTGGCCGATGGCACCGATAACTTTGCCACCCGCTATCTGGTAAACGATGCCTGTGTGCTACTGGGCAAGCCCAATGTTTATGCCTCTATCTACCGGTATGAAGGGCAGCTGTCGGTATTCAACCTGCTGCGCAGCGATGGCAGCCGCGGCCCGCACTACCGCGACCTGTACCCGCAGCCACCGGCAGGCGCCCTTATACCCAATTGTGCCGAGGGTGGCGTGCTGGGCGTGCTGGCCGGCATTATGGGTAGCCTGCAGGCCAACGAGGTAATAAAAATATTAAGTGGTAGCGGCCAGCCGCTGGACGGCCGCCTGCTGCTGCTCGACACCCGCGACCTGAGCACCCGCCTGGTCAGACTGCCGCAGCAATCGACTCATCAGGTTACCGAACTGATTGATTATGAAGAATTTTGTCAATCTACCCCAACTCCCCAAATGAAGGAGATTAGTGTAAAAGAATTGAAAACCTGGCTCGAGCAAAACAAGGATATACAACTGGTGGATGTGCGCACCGCCCTGGAGCACCGCCTGGGTAATATTGGCGGCACCTTAGTGCCGCTGGAAGAACTGCAACAACGCTACCACGATATTGACCGCCATAAGCCGGTAGTGCTATACTGCAAGGTAGGCGAGCGAAGCGCAGTAGCCCTGCAGTATCTGCAACATACCCACGGCTTTACCAATCTCTACAACCTGCAGGGCGGTATCATGGCCTGGGTACAGGCTTATGGCTTAGAGGCATAATTTATGCTTTTTAGGCACAGGTAATGGGTCAAAAAAATAGAAGTAATTTGACAATGATACCGATAAGGGGTATTTTACGGCAGCTTATTTTATAAAAAACGATTTATGCTGCATGCAGGAATAAGAGCAATAAGAAAGTATCTGTTCAATCAAAATACGTCCACTATTGAAAAAATAATTTCAATAGTAGGATATATCTACTTATCATTTGTCTTGGTTTTCCTGGGCATCATCCTCAATAAAGCCATTGATTCAATCTATCAAGAGGTAGCTGTTTCCTACAAATTCAGCCTTGTGTTGGCCATTTTTTTCCTGTTTCTCTTAATTCTAAGATTGTTCTTTCAAAAATTGTCTTTATCGTGGGTTTACCCGCTACTTTTTCTTGGCGTAAAGCGTAGGGATATTTCTATCGCTATGCAAGTGCTATCAATCTTTTCATTTTATAATGTGGTGCCATTTTTGTTTTTCACTCCTTTTCTGATTGAACATATATTTCTGGTTGAAGGTGTAGGAAAATTTATGGAGTGGATAGCATTCTTACTCCTCACAACATTATTTATCAATTCTCTAGTTTTATTTTTTAAGATACTGTTTCAAAGATATTTAAAGCCCATAATTACCCTCCTGGTTGTATTCTTTCTGGTTATTGATTTTACCTGGTATAATGTTGTCAAATCCGCTTTTACTTTTTTACATACATTCTCATTAGCCGAGTATTTGGTGGTTCTAAGTTTACTGTACTTGCTGTTTTCATTCATAAATGTGTTGGTATTGAAAAGAAGGCTCTACCTGGACAAGATATCTGATAAGAAAACACCATCATCTATAAATGTATTGACTAACAAATACTCAGCCAGTATGTCAATGACTGCTTTCTTTGTTGAACTAAAATTGATTCTAAGAAATACCAGACCCAGGACTTATGTGATATCAGGTTTAATATTGGCTTGTTTATGGTCAGTTTTGTTTTATGAAAGCATTACAAATGGGTTCGATTATATCACTTATTGGTATTGTGTATTGATTGTTTTGCCTGTTTTTATCAATTATTCACAGTATTTATTCTCATGGGAAAGCTGCTACATTTCTTTTCTTCTTACAAATTTAAATTATGAGCATCTGATTAAATCTAAATATTATTTGCTCACTACTTTTAACCTTTTAATATTATTAGCAGCCATCATATTCGGACTTTATGATATACGGTTCTTTTGGAACCTTCTTCCACTTATCATTTTTAATCAAGGTATAGGGATTATGTTATTGATTTACCTGGCAACTTACAATTCAAAAGGGATAGACCTATCCAAAGGCGCCTTCATGAATTATGAAGGTACAACCTTTAACCAATTTCTGATGATTTTTATTTACCTGCTACTGTTTGCCATAGCCGGTCTTCCCTATCTGGTTTTTAACTCGTATCTGCCAGGCCATTTGATACTATTATTTTCAGGTACACTTGGGATGATATTCAGCAAGAAAGCCATTTCCCGACTTACTGAACACCTTCGTGCCAGAAGCGAGAAACTCTTTATTGGACTTTCAACTTCATAAACAATGATAGAGGTTAATAATCTTAAAAAGAGAGTATCAAATAAAATGGAAATAGACATTCCGGAACTGACTATTAACACCGGAATAACCTGCCTCGTTGGAGAAAACGGGTCTGGAAAAACGACCTTAATGAGACTCCTTCTTAACCTTATTAAGCCAAACAGTGGCTATATTACCATTGATGGTATTGATAATAACAAAAGCGAGGCATGGAAATCAATCACAGCATCCTATCTAGGAGAAGATTCTTTAATACCGTTCTTAAGTCCATCGGAATATATTAATCTTATCGAAGATTTATTCCATGTCAAATATTCGGAGCTTCCGGATGCCGTTTCAGGTGTTCGCCAATTTATGGATGATGCCTTGTTGGCTAAAGCAGAGAATATTGGTAGGTTGTCCACCGGAGAAAAGAAGCGACTTGGGATTGTTACGGCCCTGCTTAAACAGCCGAAATATTTGATGTTGGATGAGCCATTTTCAAATCTTGATATTAGCCATTGCGCAGCACTATCAGAAATACTTATTAAGTACAAAGAAAGAAATACACTGGTTATCTCCTCTCATAATCTGGATTTAGTAGCTGATTTGAGTGATGTTTTTCTGGTGCTGGATAAAGGCAGAATTGTTTACAATTGTTGCAGGCATGATTTTAGTACCACAAACTCTCTTAAAGAAGCTTTAAAGGAAAAGATAAGTTCTTCTAGAAACTGAAACTATCTGCTAAATTTATTCCTATACTTTCAAACAATAAATCCCCAACAAGAGCAGCCATCATACAACCGTCAGATTTTAACTATCAGGCTTTCCACTGTCTCTAAACTATCAGCATCTCTCACTTCAGCCCCAGCACCTCAACTCCTTGCTTAAATACTATGTCGCGTGGGATGCCGGCCTGGCTTACGCGATCGAGGTCTTTTTGCAGGTCGGGGCCGATTTTGCCTTTCTCGGCAAACAGAGCCGCTACCCCGTCATAATCGCCATTACCCTGCAGCACCAGTATCTTCTCCGACAAGGCATTCATTGCCGCCTGAAACTCCTTAAAATTCACCTTGTAGGTGCCGGTTTCGGCATTGTAGCTAAAGGCGTTCATCTCCTTAAAGAAATTGAAGCGCACCATATTGGCCTTGCCATGGGCGCTGGAAGCCCCGAAGCGCACCGAGCGGAATATACCGGCCAGGAAGGTGGTATAGTAGTCCATCAAGTCGCCTGTGAGTTCGCCTTTTTGCTGCAGTTGGGTTACCATATACAGCCCCAGAATATCGGCCTTGCCCTCCTCCAGTGCCGAAGCATGCTCCTTGAGCGCCTGGCGTACCGTACCACGACCGTTGATGGTGTTTTTGATACCCAGCCCATGGGCTACCTCGTGAAACATGGTATTGGCAAAAAAAGCATCGAAAGTAACATGCTGGCGCTGGCTCTCGTCAATCAGCAGTCCGGCAATCGGCACCATAATCTTATCGAATTTGGCCTGCATAGCATTTTTAAGCTGCAACCTGCGCGTACCTTTTTGCAACTGTACCCGCTCATCGTTGGGCAGGTTGATGGCGATGGTCTTGCTACCGGCATTGCAGTCACCGGCATAGTAGATCACATCATAGGCGTTCAGATCAGAATCGGTGCCCGGCTCCTCCTGCTTGTACTCCTCGCTTACCGGTAGATTAGCCTGTAGCTCAGGCAAAAAAGAGATATACTTGGCCAGGCGCTGACTCCAGTCCATATCCTTTACCAATACATAGGCCTCGTGAGCCGCCTTGTAGTTATAGAGCTGGTCTTCGTAGTTTTCAATCGGCCCCACCACAAAATCAATGCGGTTGTCCTTCATATCCATCCAGGCCATATCCGAGGCCAGGTAGTCATCGGTAAGCAGCGCCTCGGCCCGTAGGTTGAGGTAGTGGCGCAGACCCTCATCCTCAGCCAGCTCAGCAGCCTGGCGCAGCAGGTCGGCCGCCTGTTTTACCTTATCGGCAAATTGCTCGTGATAAGGAATGGTATAAAGTTGCCCCTGGTCATCGCGTCTGATAAAGGTATAGAGGCTGGTTTTATCGGCCGCTTCAAAGGCTTCAAACTCCTCCTTGGTCATATCGGCAGGATAGAAATTGGCCCCGGCCGGTTTGGCACCCACGCCCTCCACAAAGGGCTCGTTATTGCGCAGCCGGTCCCACGGGCCGTAATTAATCAGGGCATACTGGCGGGTGGCGCTGTCGCTGATGCTACTAAGCAAAGCTTCCTTATCGCCATAGGCCTCGTACCAAAACAAATCGTCCATGATGCCAGCCACCTCGATTAGCAGCGGTATCATCTTTTTTTCCTTTTCCGACAACTTACTTACATCGGTAGTAAGGGTAAACTCAGCATACTCCTGTAAGCGTTTTTCAATCTCAGACATGGCTTTTTCCGGCTGTTCGTTCTTTTGCTCTGCTGACTGTTTGCTGCAACCAGCCAACAGCAGCAAACCCATAAAAGTTATTGATAATACTGTTTTCATACGTCTTGTTCTCTTTGTGCCAAATGTACAAAAAGAATGGCTAAAGCGGCTCCACAACTTGATATGAGGTCATAAATAAATTAGCTATACTTGTCGAACCAATGGAAACCCAACCCTACCGGCCTCCCCTCCTGCTGCGTGGCAGCCACCTGTCAACCATCGTCCCGGCTCTGCTGCGCAGGCCGGCTTTTATCGAACCGGCATACGAGCGCCTGCCGACCCCCGATGATGATTTTCTGGAGCTCGACTGGTACCGCCAGGGCAAGCGCCTGCTGACCATCATCTCACACGGCCTGGAGGGCGACAGTCGCAGGCCTTATGTGGTGGGCATGGCGCGGGCTTTTTACCGCCAGGGCTACGATGTGCTGGCCTGGAACTACCGCGGCTGCGGCCCTACCCTCAACCGCCAGCCACGGCTCTACCACAGTGGCGCCACTGACGACCTGCATACGGTAGTACAGCATGCCATCCGCCAGGGTTATGAGCGCCTCATTCTGGTCGGCTTCAGCCTTGGCGGTAATATCACCCTGAAATATGTAGGTGAGCAAAAGGATCAACTGCCGTCAGCCGTAGCTGCTGCCATAGCCTGGTCGGTGCCACTCGACCTGGCAGCCGGCTCGCAGGAAATCAGCAAGCCGCATAATTTTATCTACGAAAAAAGATTTCTCAACCGGCTGCGCAAAAAAATCATGCTCAAACACCGGCAATACCCGGATATATTTGATACACGCAATCTTAAAGAGATTAAAAACCTCTATCAGTTTGACGACCGTTATACCGGCCCTTTGCACGGCTTTGCCGGGGCTGACGACTACTATGCCCGCTGCAGCAGTGTGCATTTCCTGCCGGGCATCCGCGTACCTACCCTCATTGTCAACGCCCAGAACGATCCCTTTCTGCCGGAGGCCTGCTATCCGCTGGAGGTGGCAGCCGCCAACCCGTTAATCACTTTTGAAACACCGGCTCACGGGGGCCATGTGGGCTTTGCTACCCTGAACAACCAGGGACTCTATTGGTCGGAGCAGCGCTCATTAGCCTTTGCCGCGCAGGTATTGGCAGATGAAGCCTGATTTTTTTGTAATTTCGTAGCATGTGCAATGCCTACACCCTGACAGTGGACAGCGCTCAACTGGCAGCCGCCTTTGATGCCGACCCTCCGGCCAACTGGCAGCCACATTATAATGTGCGGCCGGGCGAACTGATGCCGGTCATTACCATGCAGGCGCCTGGCGGCTTCGGGTTTTTCTACTGGGGTGCAACGCCCGGGTGGCTCAAGAACCGCTCGGTAAGCACCAAAATTATCAACACTCCGGCCGAAAGGGTAATGACACGACCGGTGTACAAAAGAGCGCTGGCCCGCCATCGCTGCCTGGTGCCGGCCGATGGCTTCTATGCCTGGAAGACCTTTGCCCGTAAGCGCCAGATACCCTATCGCTATACCCTGGCCGATGGCAGCGTATTTGCTTTTGCCGGCCTGTGGGAGGAATTCGACACGCTGGAGGATGAGATTGTCCATACCTTCAGCATCATCACTACTCCGGCCAATGAGCTTCTGGCGGCTGCCGGCAGCGACATGCCGGTGATCCTTACCGGCAGTCAGCAGCAACTTTGGCTGGACCCAGCCAGCAGCGAGCAAGCGCTGGCTCAACTTCTTACAGCTATGCCTGGCAAAGCCATGCACGGCTATCCGGTTTCTCCGGAAATACAGCGGGCCGGTGCTAACCATCCCGGCTTGATAGAGCATGTGCCACCGGCCGACCAACATGGCCATTACATGCTATTCGAATAAAATTTTCCTGCGAAAGTGTAAAAAAATGCTTTCTTTGTGCCATGAAGTATGCCAAAATACTAAGTGTGGGGCATTATGTGCCCGAAAACGTGGTTACCAACGATGATCTGACCAAGTTTATCGACACCTCCGATGAATGGATCAGGGAGCGCACAGGTATTCGTGAAAGGCGCTGGTTCGACCCCGACAAAGATACCGTAGCCAATATGGCCACGCGTGCCACCCGTATGGCGCTGGAGCGTGCCGGTATGGAGGCCAAAGAGATTGACTTTATTGTCTTTGCCACTATTACGCCCGACTATTTCTTTCCCGGCTCCGGGGTGCTGCTGCAGCGCGAGCTGGGCCTGCAAGGCATCGGGGCCCTTGATATCCGCAATGCCTGTTCGGGCTTTATCTACGCCCTGTCGGTGGCCGATAACTTCATCAAAGCGGGCATGTACAAAACCATCCTGGTGGTGGGTGCCGAGATTCAGTCGTCAGCACTGGATAAGACCACGGCCGGACGCAGCACCAATGTGATCTTTGCCGATGGTGCCGGAGCTGCTATTGTGCAGGCTACCGATAACCCGGAGCATCGTATTCTCTCCACCCACTTACATGCCGATGGCGACTATGCCGAAGAGCTGTACGTGCGCGACCCCGGCAGCAGCCGGAAGGTGAGGCTGAGCAAAGAGCTGATAGAGGGTGATACCTTTAAAGTGCATATGAACGGCAATTTTGTATTTAAACATGCCGTGGTGCGCTTTGAAGAAGTGATCAAAGAGGCGCTGGATGCCAATAACCTGACTGTAGAAGATATCGATTTGCTTATCCCTCACCAGGCCAACCTGCGCATCAGTGAGTTTCTGCAAAAGCGGCTGGGCCTGCCTGACGACAAGGTGTTTAACAACATCATGCACCTGGGCAACACCACGGCTGCCTCTATACCCATTGCCATGAGCGAAGCCTGGGAGCAGGGCAAGATCAAACCCGGCAAGCTGGTATGCCTGGCAGCTTTCGGCAGTGGCTTTACCTGGGCTTCGGCCTTAATCAGGTGGTAGCTTTTCCAGCGAGTTTTTCTTCAGGCGGTAAACAATCTCATTGTCCAGCTTGAGCATCCGCAGGGTGGCATCGTCTTTGGGGTAATCCACCTCGCCCAGCACATATTTAATGGCTTCGATGCGCGCCCGCGGCTTCACATTGGCCTTCACTACCACCCACGGGCAAAAGTCGCTGTTGGTCTTGCGAAACATTTCTTCTTTGTAGTGACTGTAATCATCCCACAGCTCCAGGGCCCGTTCGTCCACCGGACTGATCTTCCATTGCTTCAACGGGTCGTTTTTGGTGGCTTCAAAACGTGCCAGTTGTTCTTCTTTGGAGATAGAAAACCACATCTTGATTACCTGTATGCCATCGGTATGCAGCATGTGCTCAAAGTCCACCACCTGCGTCATAAACTGACGGTACTGCTTTTTGGTGCAAAAACCGTTAACCGGTTCCACCACCGCCCGGTTGTACCAGCTACGGTCGAAGAAAACTATCTCTCTGGGGTTGGGGAGCTGCTGAATATAGCGCTGGAAATACCACTGCCCTTTCTCTACCGGAGTTGGAGCCGGCAGAGCCACTACGCGCAGCAGTCGCGGGTTCATATGCTCGATAAAACGCCTGATGGCCCCGCCTTTGCCGGCCAGGTCGCGGCCTTCAAACAAAATAGCCACCCGTTTGTTGTACCTGGCTACCCAATTCTGCATTTTGATCAGCTCGGCTTGCAGGGTAAGCAGCGTATCATAATAATGCAGGCGGTTGAGCGTCCGCTCCAGCTTTATTTCCTTGCTGCGCAGAAGTTCCACCAACCCCTGCTTGGTGTTAAGCAGTGTCAGATCTTTTTTCGATAAGTGTATCAATTCTTTGGTAGCAGTCATTAGTCAAGTCGTTTTATAGAGCGGAAAAATCTTGAAACAATAGTCGGGTCGGGATTGATAAGCGAACCGGCTTCTTCCTTGCCATCGTATTCCAGGGTAGAAAGCACATAGCGCATGCTCTCCAGGCGGGCGCGCTTCTTGTTGTTGGAGCGCACAATCACCCAGGGGGCATAGGTAGTGTGTGTGCGGCTAAACATAGCCTCTTTGTAAAAAGTGTATTTATCCCACAATTCGGTAGCCTTCTCATCTACGGGACTTATCTTCCATTGCTTGATAAAAGTAGTTTTGCGCGATTCAAAGCGCTTTTTCTGCTCCTTTTGTGAAACTGAAAACCAGAATTTAATCAGCGTAACCCCGTCTTCGTAGAGCATATGCTCAAATTCAGGCACCTGACGCATAAACTCCTGGTACTGGTCTTTGGTGCAGAAGCCCATTACCGGCTCTACTACGGCCCGGTTGTACCAACTGCGGTCGAAGAAGACTACCTCACCCGGGTTGGGTAGCTCCTTGATATAGCGGGTAAAATACCATTGCCCTTTTTCCGTTTCGGTGGGCTTGGCCAGGGCCACCACGCGCATCGCCCGCGGATTCAGGTGCTCGACAAACCTGCGGATGGTACCGCCCTTGCCAGAAGCATCGCGGCCTTCGAAGATAATAGCCACCCGCTTTTTGTGCTTTTTTATCCACTGCTGCATCTTCACCAACTCTATCTGAAGCAGCCGCAGCTCTTTCTCATAACTTAGGGTGTCAAGCACATTTTCGTAACGAATGTTTTTGCTTTTCAGATAATCGATCAGTTCGCGCCTGGTGCTTATTTCACTAAGAATTTCCTCATTTACCGGGTACTCCTGATACTTTTCTACATAGCGCTCAATCCTGATTGGTTTTTTGCTCATCTTTTTTTATTAAAAAAATTGCCACAATTCTGGTGGTCTGCTCATTATACCATAAATTTAATACAAACAAAGCAAAAAAAGAATGACACATACATATCCTATTTCCTGGTTTGAAATACCGGCAACAGATTTTGACCGGGCGGTAAAATTTTACAGCCGGGTGTTCGACCGTGAGTTCCCGGTAAACATCACCGAAAATGCCAAAATGGCCTTTTTTACCGACAAGCCGATGGAAGTGAGTGGGGTGATCATCGAAGAAGAAGGTGCCGAACCCAGCCCCAAAGGGGTGCTTATTTATTTGAATGGTGGCGACAACCTGAATGTGCCGCTGTCAAGGGTTGAGGTGGCCGGTGGCACCATTGTGCAGCCCAAAACGCTGATATCGGTTCAATTGGGTTACTATGCCATCTTCATCGATTCGGAGGGCAACCGGCTAGGTTTGCATTCTATGGGCTAAGCCTTTGTATTGCTAAGCACGCGCGGTTGACCAGGGTATCCGAACATATTGTCAAAGACCGGCAGTATTACAAATTCTGCCTGTACGGCTTTCTTAAGAACCTGCGTTTCTTTGAGCCGTTTCTGATTATCTTTTTTTTGCAAAAAGGCCTGAGCTACCTGGAGATCGGCAGCCTCTATGCCATCCGGGAGGTAGGTATCAATATATTTGAAATACCCTCGGGCGTAGTAGCCGATGCCCTGGGGCGCAGACGTACGCTAGCCACTACTTTTTTAATTTATATCCTGGCTTTTATCCTGTTTTACCTCGGTGAAGATTATGGCCTCTTTGCCAGCGCTATGCTGCTCTATGCCCTGGCCGATGCCATGCGATCGGGTATAAACAAAGCGCTGATAGTCAGCTATCTGGAAAAAACCGGCCAAAGCCACTTGCGCATCACTTACTATGGCCATACGCGCTCGTGGTCGCAAATGGGCAGTGCCGTATCCAGCCTGCTGGCAGGTATCCTGGTGTTTTTTAATGAGCAATTGAACTTTATCTTCTTATTCTCCATCATCCCCTACGTGCTTGACTTCCTCAATGTATTGTCGTATCCGGCCTGGCTCGATAAGGTGGCCGGCAGCAGCGGCAACTACCGGGCAAAACTGCTGGCCACCGGCAAAACGTTTGTCAATACACTGAAAAGCCCGGCTCTGCTGCGTGCTCTGACCAATGCTTCGTTGTACGGAGGTTTTTACAAAAGCCTGAAGGATTTTATTCAGCCCTATATCAAAGCCTCGGTAATCGCCCTGCCAGTGGCACTGGCCTGGACAGAGCACCAGAAGATGTCGGTAATGCTGGGCGTTACCTATTTTATTATGTTCCTGGGCAGCTCGATAGCTTCCCGCCAGGCGGGGCGGGTTACCGGCCGTATCGGCTCAGCCACAACATTGCTCAACATTACCCTGCTGGCCGGTGGAGTGCTCGGTTTGGTCAGCGGCTGGCTCATGGCCTACCTGCAGCTACCGCTCACGGTTATCACCCTGTTTATCATCTTACTTATCCTCGAAAACCTGCGTAAGCCGGCAGCCGTGGCCGAAATCACCCTTATCGGACAGCGAGAAGTGCATGCCAGCGTGCTGTCGGTGCAGTCGCAACTGGCTTCGCTGTTTACAGCAGTGCTGGCCCTGCTCATTGGCTGGCTGGCCGACAAGCTGGGCCTGGGCTATGGCATCATGGCGGCAGCGGCCAGCGTATTGCTGGCTTATCCTTTTATTTATCTATCCAACAGAAAAGAAAGCAACCACCTGTGATCGGGATCATTTTTCCGGCCGGCTAACAGCGGTAGTTTTGAGCTGACAAAACCACCGATAGCATGTACAAAGTCTTGCTCTTTTTGACCATCGTCACCTTGTGGTATGCCTGTACCCCCAAACAAAAGTCAAACGTAGCTGACAACGAAAAACCTTTGACTGATCACCCGGGATATACCCTTTACAAAACCTACTGCATTGCCTGTCATGGCGGCACTGCCAAACCGCAAGAGCGTGTGGCGCCACCGGCATTTATGGTGCAGAAGCACTACAAAAGCAGATACACCAACAAAGAAGATTTTGTAAAAGCCGTGGTTAACTGGATCAACCAGCCGGATTCTGCCAAATCGCTGATGCCGGGCGCTATCCGCCATTTCAATCTGATGCCCCCGCTAAACTTACCCGTTGAGCAACGTCAGCAAATAGCCGAATACCTGTATGATACGCGCTTTACCGAACCGGCCTGGGCACAGGAGCACATGCGCCAGGAGCGCAGGCGTATGAACAGGCAATAGCCGTACTCGCACTACAAAAGACAAGTAAAAAAACGAACTACCAAGAAAATTGGCAGCTACTGGTGAACCTTTGCCAATATTTTTTGTTATTTGCAACAGAACAACCTGGCAAACCATGCAACATACGGTACTCAATACCATCGGTAATACTCCTTTGGTCAAACTCACCAAAATAAATCCCTATCCGCATATCGATATTTATGTAAAACTGGAGTTTTTCAACCCCAGCGGCAGCATCAAAGACCGCATCGTCAATCATATCATCAACGATGCCGAAGCCAGCGGGCAGCTCAAGCCGGGCGGGATTATCATAGAAAATACCTCCGGCAATACCGGAGCAGCCGTAGCCATGAATGCCGCTATCAGGGGCTACAAGGCCATCCTCACCATGCCCGACAAGGTAAGCAAGGAGAAGCAGGACGCCCTGCGGGCCTATGGTGCCGAGGTGGTGGTATGCCCTACCTCCGCCCCACCCGATTCACCCGAGCATTATGTAAACAAGGCACGCAGCCTGGCGGCTGATACGCCCAACAGCTTTATGCTCAACCAGTATGACAATCCCAAGAACCCGGAGGCCCACTACCGCACTACCGGCCCGGAGATCTGGCAGCAAACAGCAGGAAAGGTTACCCACTTCGTGGCAGCCGGCAGCACCGGAGGTACGATAAGTGGCATCGGACGTTACCTGAAAGAGCAAAATCCCGACATCCAGGTGGTCATGCCCGATCCGGTAGGATCAATCTATTATGAATACTTCAAAACAGGCGTAGTGCCTGAGCCCCAGGAAAACACCTACCAGGTAGAGGGCGTGGGCGAAGACCATCTGGCCAAGGCTATGGATTTTTCGGTGGTGGATGAAATGTACCAGTTTACCGACCTGGATGCCTTTAGCACGGCCCGCAAGCTGGCCAGAGAAGAGGGTATCTTCGGTGGTGGAACGGGAGGTGCCAATGTATGGGGTGCCCTGAAACTGGCCGCTACTCTGGAGCAACCGGCCACCATTGTAACAGTGATTCCTGATAATGGCGTAAAGTACATGAGCAAATTCTACAATGACGACTGGATGCGGCAGCAGGGATATGATGTATGAGAGCTCGAAGCTAGAAGTTAGAAGCTAAAAGCTCGAAGCTCGAAGCGCGCTGGGCCTCCCCTTTAGGGGATTGAGGGGGTGCGGGGGTAACTGAGGTAAGAGGACTGAGGTAAGATAACGGATGACTGAGGGCGGATGACGGAAGACTGAGGTCGGGTGACAGAAGTCGGACAAAATCTAAAATCTTAAATTATATATCTGCCATCTTAAATCTTAACCGC
>WFNR01000155.1 GCA_015488485.1 Cyclobacteriaceae bacterium
AAGCCGGTAAAATCAAGGTGGAAATCCTCTCTTGTGCCGCTCACTGGATGGGCGTTACCTACCGTGAAGATAAGCCTGTGGTAGAGCGCAAGTTGCGCAAGCTGGTGGCCGAAGGGCAATACCCTGAAAACCTTTTTGAATGACAGGTTTACCTGTTTCCAGCGGTGGCGTTCACCTTGCCGCATGGCAGTTTTCGTGAAGCTATGATGGATCTGTTGTTTTCTTGTACTTTCTTACCCTCCTGAATTGGCTGAACTGATTGTTTTGGCTGAGTTGGCTATTCTGGCTGTTCTGGCTGTTCTGCCTGTTCTGCCTGAGGTTCTCGAAGGCAGGTTCTCGAAGCAAGGTTCTCGAAGGCAGGTTCTCGAAGCCAGGTTCTCGAAGCCAGGTTCTCGAAGGCATATGGCTGAGGCTCTCGAAGCCATCTGCCTGAGGCACCCGAAGGCAGGCTCTCGAAGGCATATGGCTGAGGCTCTCGAAGCCAGTTATAATCAAAAAACAACCGCCACCGGACACGCTCCCCCTTTTGGCGCGCCAGTAGCGGTTGATCCGTTGGAAAAGTTGCTATTGCCTGAAAACAAAGCCGTTGGGCCCTACACCGGCCGCAAAGCTGTCGAGCATGGTAGCACCATCATAGCGCAGCACTGTGCCGTTGCCCTGAAAGCCGTTGTGGTTGCCCACATAGATAATACCACTGGCCGGATCCACGCCCAGACCGTACAGGTTAGGGGCGGTAATCAGCGCCTCACTGGCATCTTCAGTGGCATCAATCCCCACTGTCTTTACCTCGGCATCGGCCCCAAAGGGAGCCGCCAGATAGTATAGCTGGTCGCCACTGCCATTGATAGCCAGGCGCATGGCGCTGCTGCTTACAGGAAAACTTTTCAGCACCGTACCGGCAGCAGCATCCAACTGGCTGAGGGCGGCACCTGTTACGTATGAGCTACTCAGCAACCATACCTTGCCGTTTTTATCCTCTACAAATGTTTTAGGGCCGTCTGCCACGTCAATCTTACCGGTAAAGCTGTCGTTATCAGTATCCAAAATCTGCACTTCGGCAGCGAAGGAGGCTGCCACCAGTACCCGGTTGCCAAACGCAAACAAGCCCTCCGGCCCACTGGTAGCTGGAATGGTTTTGCTGATTGTAAAATCATTCAGGTCAATCACCGCCACAAACGACTCGGGCAGATTGAAATTGCTATCGAACGGCCCCCAGTTGCTCACATAGCCTTTGCCATTGGCCACTACCATATAGCGCGGGGTACTCAGCCCTGTTTCAATGGTAGCTACCGGTTTAAAGGTTTCGGCCTCTACCACTTCTATGCGGCTGCCTACCTGGTCGATGATAAAGGCCAGGTTGTTGTAAAAATAAACCGACTGCAATACGCCCCCCGGAGCTACTCCGTTTTCCTCGGCATACACATCAGTCACCACTGACTGGTCCTGCGGATTGTAAAAACCTACCGAGCCGTTGGCTTCGGTAAAATTACCTTCATTCACCACAAATACCCCTACGGCATACTTGCCCCGCGGGGTTTCGGTGGTTTTCTTACAGCTTACCGTAAAAACGGCCAGATATACAGCCAACAAAATAAATAATCGTGTTTTTCGCATGATTTAATTTGGTTTATAATAAGACAATGAAATTCCCAGTAAGAAGTTGAAACCGGGCATAGCCCGGTTTTCTATGCTCTGATAGGAGGTGTTCAAAATATTGTTGATATTAACCCGGGTACCCAGGCGTAAGGCACCCAGCTTGAAATCCCGTGCCAGACGGGCATTAAGCAAAGCATAGGGTGGCAAGCTACGCTCGTTGTCGCCCGTAGTGTAGCGTACACCGGTAAACACCCCCTGCAGGGCCACCAGCCAGGGGCCGTTTTGCCAGGTGGCTGCGGCCGTGGCCTTGTGCACCGGCACATAAGCCAGTTGCTTGTTCACCGAGCGGTCGTAAGGGTCCAGCCCCGTACGGTTAATGGATCGTGTAAAGGCATAATCGACCTGCCAGTGCAATTGCCCGCCTGCCAGTGCATGTTGTCGGCCCAGGCTGGCCTCTGCTCCGTACACATCTACATAGCGTACATTGGCAGGCGCCCAGAAGCTGCCCTGCGGGCGCCAGAGTATCCAGTTGTCCACCCACATGCGGTAGCCGGTTATCTCATACTGCCAGCCTTGTCCGTCAGGCGCCTCCCCGGCCAGCCCCACCTCAGCCGACCAGGCGTCTTCAGGTTGTAAGTCCGGGTTACCTCCCGGCTGCCAGTAGCGCTCGTTAAGGGTAGGCACCCGGTAGCCGCGTGCCAGGCGTCCTTTGAGCCACAGCAAGTGCTGCTGACGACTGATGAGCAGGTATTCCAGGCCCAGCGTAGGTGTCAGCGGCACCACATAGCCGGTTACGGCTGCCTGACGGAGTGTTAGGCTTACCTGCAGGCGTGGCCATGGCGACCAACGGCCGGCCAGCGACAAGCCGCCACGCTGCTCAACCGCACGCGAGCCGGCATAGTACGGGGTGTGAACGATGATATAACGGTAATTTACCCCTGCTTGCCAAAACCATTTGTTGTTGGGCTTGTAATTGGCTGTAGCCTGGAGTATCTGCTGGTCGGAGCGTGTAGCATTGTCATTAAAGCCGATCACATCGCGCAGCCAGGCATAAGTAAGGCGCCAGCCGGCATGCTCGCCATCTTGGCGTAATTGCAAGCGGTGGCGCTGGTTCTGGTCTGTCTGGATATCGCTGCCGGCAGCATTCATTGTGGGCTGCAACTGGCGCCAGGCATCAACATACTGGCCGCTGTACAGCAATTGGCTGCGTTTGCCGAGCTTCAGGCCCGCTTCCAGCCCGGCACCGCCTATCTTATAGGCTGCATGTCGCTGGGTCTCCAGCGGGGCACCGGGGCGCGTGGTATTGCGGTAGCGGAAATTATTGTCCGATTGGTCATAACTGGTGTTAAGGCTAACAAAGGCTTTCTTAGTGCGCCAGGCACCTTGCAACTGATTGCGCCAGGTGCCGAAAGAGCCACCCCACTGACGGAGTGCTACACTGGTGCCGCTGGCTGGCCGGCTATTGCTCAAGTTAATCACCCCGCCCAATGCCCCGCTGCCGAACAGGGCCGACCCGGCCCCGTGCTGCAGGCTGATATCACTGTAAAGACCCAGCGGCAACACTGCCAGGTCGTTTTGCCCCAGCGAAGGGTAGGCAATATTGATACCATGCCACAGCACAGCCGTGTGCGAGGCGCCCGTGCCCCTGAACGACAGGCTGGTAAGCATGCCGTTGCCATAGGCCTTGGTGGCGATGGTGGTATACCAGGTAAGCACCTCCGCCAGCGAGGCAAAGCCCTCTGCCTGCAAACGCGTGCTATCGAGGCGCTGGCTGCGGGCGCCAATGGCGAAGGGCGACAAGCGCTGGGCAGTAACCTCCACCGGCTGCAACTGCACTTCGGCAGTTTGGGCACATGCAGGAGTGCCAAGCCACCAAATAGCCACCAGGAGCATAAAAACAAAAGGGACAAAGTTGTTCATTTTCATGGCTTTTCAACCCGAAAGCATGAATTCCGGTCAGCAGATTGGCAGGTCTCCTGGCTTGGCCGGGTGAACGCGCCTTCCCATTCCGATGGTGGAACAGTGGCCAGGATTGCGTTCACCTTGCAGTCGGCCTCACAGTTGCGGGGACAGCCTCCGATTTGCACGGAGTTCCCTTTTCATCCGCACCCTTGTGCCAAAGGGGTATTGGAACCAATTGCTGTTGCGAAGGTAATGGCCATTGCGACAACAAACAAACCGGGCGGGTGAAGTTTTGGGAAGATATGGAAAAAGAAAATTTCGGTAGGCAAAACAACCGGTAAATTCAAAATAGTACATGATATTCGCATAGAATTACTAATTTTATAAGCCAACAATTCATTAATTGAATTTTAAATGGAAGTAAGAACGGATTTGTACCTGGGAGATTGTCGGGATATTTTGCAAAATATCCCTGACAACAGTGTGGATCTGATCTTCACCTCACCCCCTTATGCCGACCAGCGCAAGAAGACTTATGGAGGCATCCCCCCTAATGAATATGTCGATTGGTTTTTACCCATTGCTAAACAGCTTCTCAGAGTACTAAAACCTACCGGCTCTTTTGTGTTAAACATCAAAGAACGGGTGGTAAATGGCGAGCGCAGTACTTATGTAATGGAACTGATATTGGCCATGCGTAAACAGGGGTGGCTCTGGACAGAAGAATATATTTGGCATAAGAAGAATTGTTATCCCGGCAAATGGCCCAACCGCTTTCGCGATGCCTGGGAAAGACTGCTGCATTTTACCAAAGAGAAAAAATTTAACATGTATCAGGAAGAGGTGATGGTGCCTATGGGCGATTGGGCCAAAACGCGGTTGAAAAATTTAAGCGAGACGGATAAAAGACGTGATGAGTCGAAAGTGGGAAGTGGTTTTGGCAAAAAAATTGTGAATTGGCTGGATCGCGACAAAGCCTACCCCACCAATGTACTGCATTTGGCTACAGAGTGCAGCAATAAAAATCATAGTGCAGCTTTTCCCGAGGGGCTGCCCGAGTGGTTTATCCGCCTGTTTACCCAAGAAGGAGATACCGTCCTGGACCCCTTTATGGGTTCGGGCACCACCAATATTGTAGCCAACAGAATGCGAAGAAATTCAATCGGCATCGAAATTGTTCCCGAATATTATGAAATGGTGAAGAATGAAATAGAACCGGTAGCACTTTACCTGTTTGAACCTGCCTCCGACTATGAGAAAACTCCAACTACAAGACGTACGGCTGTACGTTGAACAAAACATAGGTACCTTTCATCATAAAAGAATTTCAAGCCTGGATACGCTGAGCCTTAAAAAGGTGTTACGCAGAAAAAACCCTTATCTTTTTAAAGCAAAACATGTTCTTACGGCAGAAGAAATAGTGCGTGGACTGGTAGATGCACATATTTCCTCAAATGAAGAAACCTTATTTGGTGATTGGCTTGAAGGACTGGCCATCTTTATCAATGAAAAAGTCTATGGTGGTTGGAAGTCAGGCATTACAGGGATAGACCTTGAATTCGACAAAGATGGTAAACGTTATATTGTCAATATCAAATCGGGGCCTAATTGGGGCAATAGCAGCCAAATCAAGAAAATGATAGCCGACTTTAAAACGGCTGCGAAGACATTACGCACCAGCAATTCCGGCTTACAAGTGGTAGCGGTAAACGGGTGTTGTTACGGCAAAGACAATAACCCCGACAAAGGTGATTATTTCAAATATTGTGGTCAGGCGTTCTGGGAATTTATCTCTGGCGAAAAGGACCTCTATCTGACAATCATCGAACCGCTAGGTCATCAGGCTAAAGAAAGAAACGAATCTTTTGCCAATTTATATGCTCAAATGATTAACCGTTTCACCCGTGAGTTTGCCAATGATTTTTGCCTGGCAGACGGCTCTATCGACTGGCCCAGGCTGGTACAATACAATGCTGCTGCGCTTTAACAAATCCTGCAATTGAACTAACGCTATTGGCTATATCAACCAGAGTTCGTATTTTTGACTTACACAATCACACGCTTACCATTATGATTACCAGAAACATTCACCTGGCGCCTGCCGGTAGCGTTCTTTCACCCGTAGCCTGCCGATGGTTACTCTCAATCCTGGGTATCCTGTACCTGGCATTCAGCTACTACCATTTTACTAACCGGGAAGAAACACTCGGCAGTTGGCTTTTTATGCTTACCGGTCTAGGTTTTATAGTAGGTGGATTGCTGTACTCTTCTACCGGTCCACTGGCCCGTTATGTCAAGGTAACTGACGAGGGCCTTAGCATAAAGCCAAATGTTTTGGGCAGGGCACACAGCTATCTCTGGAATGATCTGTCCGCCATTCAACTAGGCCACTATGAGATTACCCTGCAGGCCAAAGACGGCACGGAGATTTCCTGTTTTTTGAGCACCCGCGCGACTGACTCTCAGGCTGCCAAAATAGCTATCAGAGAAGTGGCCGAAACCAAAGGGCTGCCGGTGCATGGCGGCTGAAGCCTACCTAACCACCCTGCACAGCATTACCGTATATTCCCGTGGCTTCTGCCAGAGCATATTGTCGGCCCCGTGCAGGCGTACCGAATCTATCAGCAACTGCCCGCTGTAGCGGTTGAGCCACACATCGGCTTGCCAGCGGCTGCCTGCCAGCAGGTTGTCACGCTCCAGGCGCAAGCTTAAGCGCCTCAGCTCTGAAGGTTGTTGCAAATAATACACCTTTACATAGACAAGCGGCAGATGGTTGCCCGGGGCCGGGCGGTATTCATCATACAACAGGTTGCTGGCCGTATCGGCCAACGCCTGCCGTACTTGTAATGCATCGCGATAACCCAGCCCGTTCAGGTCGATTTGTAGTATTTTGCTCAGCTCGGCATGCCAAAAGGCCGTATCGGCCGGCTCGTACAAATGCTGCTCCTGACGGCCGTTCAGGATAAATGTTTTCTTCACAGTAGTAGAAGTAGCCACTGTGTTGTCAATAACCTCATTGAGGGTAGCCGGTAAATCGAACCAGCCTGGCTTCTCCCGCCCGGGCGGCTCCTGAGCACAGCCCACGGCCAATAAAAGCCCTATAATCAGCGTGGCTTTAGGCATCCTGGTCATCCAGCAATATTTCTCCGGTCATTTCACTGGGTATGGGCAAGCCCATCAGCGTAAGAATAGTAGGTGCCAGATCACCCAGCTTGCCGTTTCGCACCGAGCTCTTATAATTGTCATCTACCAGTATAAAAGGTACCGGATTGGTGGTATGGGCCGTATTGGGGCTGCCATCAGGGTTGATCATTACATCTGAGTTGCCGTGGTCGGCAATAATTATGGTGGTATAGCCATGCTGGCGGGCGGTTTCCGTTACATCAGCCGTGCAAGCATCTACCGTTTCGCAGGCTTTTACAGCCGCCTCGAAGACCCCGGTATGCCCTACCATATCGGCATTGGCGAAGTTCAGGCAGATAAAATCTGGCTCACCGCTTTGCAACCGCGGTATTATGGCATTGGCAATATCGCGGGCGCTCATCTCCGGTTGCAGGTCGTAGGTGGCCACCTTGGGCGAAGGGCATAAAATACGCTCCTCCCCCTCAAACGGCTCCTCGCGTCCACCGGAAAAGAAAAAGGTAACATGCGGATATTTTTCCGTTTCGGCAATCCTGATCTGCCGCTTACCGGCTTGCTGCAGCACTTCGCCCAACGTATTGTGCAGGTGCTCCTTATCGTAAATCACCTTCACCCCCTCAAATGTATCATCATAGTTGGTGAGGGTAACATAGTACAGCGGCAGGGTATGCATGCCGTACTCAGGCATATCCTGCTGGGTGAGTACAATGGTGATCTCGCGCCCGCGGTCGGTACGGAAGTTGAAGTTGATGACCGTATCGCCTGGACTTATCAGCCCCAAAGGATTGCCGGCAGCATCGGTATGGATAATCGGTTTGATAAACTCATCGGTAACTCCGGCCGCATAAGAAGCCTTCATCGCTGTCACTACATCGGTGACGGGATCGCCTATGCCTTTTACCAGGGCATCATAAGCTATTTTCACGCGTTCCCAGCGCTTGTCGCGGTCCATGGCATAGTAGCGGCCTATTACCGTGGCTAATTGCCCGCCCACCTGCTCCAAATGCTGCTGTAGCTCCCTGATAAAGCCCACCCCGCTTTTGGGATCGGTATCACGGCCATCGGTAAAGGCATGCACATAGAGGCGCTTCATCCCCTGCCGGTGAGCAGCCGTAAGCAGGCCTTTCAGGTGCTCGATGTGCGAGTGCACCCCGCCATCCGACACCAGTCCGATAAAATGCATGGCCTTATCTTGAGCTATGGTATGGCGGCAGGCCTCTGCCAGCACCGGATTCCGTGCCAGCGAACCGTCCTCCACCGCCTTGCTAATCTTGACCAAGTCCTGATAAACCACCCGGCCGGCCCCGATATTCATGTGGCCTACCTCCGAATTGCCCATTTGCCCCTCGGGCAGTCCTACCGCCAGACCCGAGGCATTCAATTGCGCATGGGCATATTTGTTGTAAAGGCTGTCGATATAGGGCGTATGGGCCTGGTCTATGGCCGACACAGACTTGTCCTGCGCAATACCCCAGCCATCCAGGATTATAAGAAGTACTTTTTTATTCATCTTGCTAAACTATTGGCCGCCAAAGCGAAGTTTTGCAAATATAGCCATTGCACCATAGCTTTGTTGAGCGCCCGGTTGTTATTTACTGGCATAATTTTAGTAGCTTGCATAGATATGTTTAAGAAACTGTTTGCATCGGCACTGTTTATTTTGGCCCTGCTTCCCACTTTGCAGGCTCAACAACAAGAAGATGTACTCGACCAGGTGGCCAGTATTATAAAGGCCGGCAATGCCCGTGAGCTGGCCCGGTATTTCCAAAAGGAGATAGACCTCAACCTGAATGGTGACGAAAATACCTATAGCCGGGCCCGGGCCGAGGCTGTGCTTAAGTCGTTTTTTGACGAAAACCCTCCGGTCAACTTCGAAATAAACCACCAGGGAGCCTCTCGCAGTGGTGCCCGCTATGCCATTGGCAACTACAAAAACAAGACGGGCTCCTACCGGGTGTGGATTAAGCTCAAAGAAACAAGTGGTCGCAATCTGATTACAGAAATTAGCTTTATAAAAGAAGAATAGCTTATATGGCCGCCACCCCTCTGCCTCCTGACAATTGGCTAAAAGCAGCTCACGAGATCATTAGTATTGCATTGGCCGAAGACATAGGAACAGGCGATCATTCTACCCTGGCGGTAATCGATGCCGCAGCTACCGGCAAAGCGCAACTGCTCATCAAAGAGGCCGGCATACTGGCCGGAGTGGAAGCTGCTCGTTTAGTATTCAGGCAGGTAGATAAAAGCCTACAGCTACAAGCATACAAAGCAGATGGCGACCCTGTACAAGCCGGGGATGTTGCCTTTGTACTCAGCGGACCGGTACGCAGTATCCTGATGGCCGAAAGGCTGGCGCTCAATATTATGCAGCGCATGAGCGGTATAGCTACCAAAACCCGGCAACTTGTGCAACTCATTGCCGACACCCCCGCCCAGCTGCTCGATACGCGCAAGACTACCCCCAACTTCCGGGTATTCGAAAAATGGGCCGTACGCATAGGCGGAGGCCGCAACCACCGCTTTGGTCTCTACGATATGATCATGCTCAAGGATAACCACATAGACTTTGCCGGTGGCATAACCCCGGCAGTACAAAAAGTGAGAAAATATCTGGCCGACCGGCACCTTAATCTGCGCATAGAGGTAGAAACACGCACCCTGGACGAAGTAGCCGAAGCCCTGGCAGCCGGAGTGGAAGTAATTATGCTTGACAACATGAGCCTTGCTGATATGCGGCAGGCGGTGGCGCTTATTGACCATGCCTGCCAAACCGAGGCCAGCGGTAATATTACGGCAGAAAATATCAGGGCCGTAGCTCGCACCGGAGTTGACTACATCTCGATGGGCGCCCTTACCTATGGCTACCCAAGCCTTGATATGAGCCTCAAGGCCGTTTTCTAAGCTTGCGGTTCAACAATTTGCGGCAACCGGTGGTATTCTCAGCCAAGAACTTCGATATTTGCAGGGCAAAAGTAAAAAGGTGTTAAACTTGCTGAAAACATGATTGTTAAGACTAAAAAATATAAACTCGAAACCGGTACTTATGTAAAAGAAGCCATGATGAATGTACTGCGCAAGCAGTGGTGGGTGGCGCTGATTGTGCTGGCCCTATGCTCGGGCTATTTTTTCATTCCCAACCCCTGGTGGTTCTGGGGCACAGCCATTGCCGTAGTACTCTATCTGCTCTTTTGGCTTATCCAGTTTGTCGGGGTTACCCAAATGGAGCAGTCCAAATTCCTGTTCGACCGCCTGTCGTATGAGATCAGCTCGGCACAAATTCTTATCAAGCTTTCTTCCAAGCAAGGCATGCCTATTAAGTGGGATCAGATAAAAGCCGCCCGCGTGGGCAAAGACAATATTGTGCTGATTGTCAATATAGCACAGATCATCTACCTGCCGTTTAAGATTTTCCGTACCGAAAACGAACGTAAATTTGTTGAAACCATCCTGCGCAGGAAAGGCTATATCAAATAGCGACAGTAATGGCTATCGCCTCTCCCGGTAAAGGTCAAACAGCCGATCCGGACAAACTAAAAGCCCGGATTATGCGCTACTGTGCCTACCGCGAAAGAGCCCATAGTGAAGTGAGGCA
>WFNR01000156.1 GCA_015488485.1 Cyclobacteriaceae bacterium
GAAGTTCCATTGTAATTTTTGTATTGCTTCCACAATGACCATTGTATTCTTGCAAGTTCCTGAGTTAAGTTATTGCGCTCATTTCGCAAAGCTGCTTGAACTTCAGAGTCAATTTCTTTTAGAAAATAATTAAACGCTTTTATTACTTTATCGCTCATTTTAACATCATAAGGTATCCATTTTAACCAGTAAAAAATAAGGAATAAATTTACATTTTCTTTTTAATTACTCAACTTAAGGGTAATCATTGTGTCGTGAAATTTATTGCCTTATTTTGCTTTTAAAAGAGAATATTTGAAACTATCTGTCAAAACTATCGGATTGCTGCTCGGGCCATTGCTTTTTCTGGGCATTTCACAGTTTGTCTTTCTCGATGGTCTGGAACCCAAAGCCTGGCTGGTGCTGGGCGTAGGTGCCTGGATGATCACCTGGTGGGTAACCGAGGCCACGCCCATGGCGGTGGCTGCCCTGCTGCCTATCGTGCTGTTTCCACCGCTGGGTATTTTCACTTTGCCGGAGGCCACGGCTCCCTATGCCAGTCCGGTAATCTTCCTGTTTATGGGCGGCTTTTTTCTGGCACTGGGGCTGGAAGAGCACAACCTGCACAAGCGCATTGCCCTGTATCTGGTACGTCTTACCGGCACCAGCGCCAATGGCATTATCTTCGGCTTTATGCTGGCCAGCGCCTTTCTGAGCATGTGGATCAGCAATACGGCTACCACCATTATGATGCTGCCGATTGCCGCCTCGGTTACGGCCCTTATTCAGCATACCGTAGCCGATAACAAAGGTTTCCGGCTGTTTGCCCTGTCGTTGATGTTGGGCATTGCCTATGCGGCTAATATCGGGGGGATGGCCACCATTATCGGCACCCCGCCCAATGTGGTCTTTGCCGGCTATGCCAGTGAGTTGTTGCATATAGAAATTGATTTTTCGCGCTGGATGCTGGTGGGAGTGCCGGTTAGTGCGCTGCTTTTGCTACTCACCTTCCTGCTGCTTACACGTTTGCTATACCGCAGTAGTCTGGGTATTATGCATGAGGCTTCCGAATTGATAGAACAGGAGGCCGCCAGGCTGGGACCCGTGAGCCGCGAGGAAAAAATGGTAGCCCTTATTTTCGGTCTGACCGCCTTTATGTGGATATTCAAACGGCCGTTAAATGCCTGGCTGGGCCATGCAGTACTCAATGATACGGCTACGGCTATCATTGGCGGTATCTTGATGTTTGCCTGGCCTACCAACTTCAAAAAGGGGGAGTTCCTGCTACCCTGGGAGGCCACCAAGCGCCTGCCCTGGGGTATCCTGCTGTTGTTTGGTGGGGGTATGACGCTGGCCAAGGGCATGGAAACCACCGGGCTTATCCAGATTATTGCCGATGTGGTAAGCAGCCACCCGATGAGTACCCTGCTGGTGTTTGTCATCCTTATCGGCTCGATGCTTTTCCTTACCGAGCTGATGAGCAATGTGGCCCTGGCCACCATTTACATACCGGTGGTAATTGGCGTAGCCAACGGCCTGGGTATCGACCCGCTGGTGTTGTCTGTACCGGTGGCGATGGCTGCCAGTTGTGCTTTTATGATGCCCATATCCACTCCGCCCAATGCTATTGTTTTTGCCAGCGGCCATATTACCGTAAAGCAAATGATCAAAGCCGGCTTTTTGCTCAACCTGCTGTCGGTAATCTTGCTTACCCTGGCATCGTTTACCCTTGTTGAGTGGGTGTTTGCTAATTGATACAGGCCATGAATCTGAAACAACTCAAGCGAATTTGCCGGCAGGGTGAAAACCAGCATGTGGAGTTTAAGCAGAACCTGAACCATCCGGAGCAGGTGATTGAGGAGGTGGTGGGCTTTGCCAACGCCAGCGGTGGCAGCCTGTATATCGGCATTACCGACCGGGGTGAGCCGCTGGGACTGCGCCATGCCGAAGCCGACCTGGCTTTTATCAGGGAGCATCTGGCTGAGCGTATCTTACCGGTGCCGGTCTTCACGGCCGGGCTTATCGAGATAGATGAGCAGCGCGCGGTAATCAGAATAGAGGTGCCTGAGGGCAACCGCAAGCCTTATGGCTATGTGCCGGCCGGAGCTGAGGTGCGCAGGGTATTGTACCGCGTAGATGACCACTGCCTGCAGGCCAGTCGCGAGCTCAAGAATATCATGCGCGGGCGGCAACGCCAGGTGCTGGCCTATACCGACCTGGAAAAAGCGGTGCTGCAAGCAGCCCGCGCGCTGGGGCCGGCCGGCAAGCGCCAACTGGCCGAACAGGCCGGCTATCCGGCCCGCCAGGTATCGGAGTGCCTGGTGCGCCTGGTTATTGCCGGGGTGATGCAGATACACCCGGCCCGCGGGGGCGATACTTTTAGTATAAAAGAAGCAGACTAGCCTGGAAAACACAGATCGGTTTCCCGGAGTAGTCTGCCACTCATTATAATTGTAATATTAATACCGGGTAGTCACAATAATTTTATCATATTTACTTAGCAGGCCGGGGGCCACAAAATAAACCTCACCACCCTGTAGCAATACCATTTCTACCAGGTCGTCAATGGCATCGGCATGGTAGTCGTAGTCTTCGTCTTGCGGTTGCGAGAAAACCAAAAACAGGCCGTCTTTTACGCTATAACCTTCTACGGCATAGTCCTGCTCTACCAGCAGCACCCTGGCTTCTTTCATTGCGGCTACCTGCCATACTTCCTGGATACCCGATACATAGCTTAGCCGGTCTATATCGGGCTGGATACGCTCAAGCAGCTTTTGATCACGCTGGTGCATGTAGTCGGCTATTTTCTCTTTTATCTTGTCGCGGATTACGGTAGTTTTTTCGTTATCGTAGCTACCGTGAATTTCGGCCAGTATCTTATCGGGGCGCCTGGTTTTGTTTTTGAAGTAGGCTACCAATTTTTCCTCACCCATTACGATAAGTGGCGTGTGCATATCGGTATAGGTGCGGACAAAATGGTCGATATCATTGACATACAGTCGTATGGCTTCGGTGCGTGCTTTGGAAGGGTCGGTCTTTTTGTTGATAAACTGCTCCATATAATATTCCACTCCCTGTGGCAAACGGGCTTGTTCATCTTTTTGCAAGTGCAAATGAAAACCGCGATAGAAAGCTGTCTGCTTATTACTCAGCACAATTACATCATACTGAAAGCTGCGGTTCACAGCCCGCAACAGGGGCCTGATCTCGAAGGTATCATCCACTACCACCCGGTTGGTAACTTCCAGCGGCAAGGTAATGACCTCTTCTCGTTGTGGAGAAATAAAAATCAGCACCGACTGAAAATCGTGCTCGTAACGGATGGCCTCTTCCAGCTTATGCAGGCGCTGCTCAAAGGCGGCCACCAGGCGCTTGTCATAGCCGCCAGCGGCCAGCTTGTTCAGGGCTTCTTTTATGCTGTTTTTTACCAGAATACGGAATTTCTCATTCCTGGGAGAGGCTTCTTCTTTATTGACAATGATAGAAACACTGGGGTCTTCTTTTACACCGAGCAGTTCTACCAGTTTTTCCTGTACGGTCAGGGCTTTATTAGCTAGTTTATCCATTTTTTTCAATTTTTAAAGTTCACGTTTTACGTTTCACCGCCACTTTATCAAAAACCAAACCAGCTCGCAGCAGGTGACAAACTGTCATTGGGCGGGGAACACTTTGCAGTGCTTATACGCCAGGCCGGCTTTTGATTTATCAAACAAAAACCCGATTTTTAGGCAAACAGACTTGTTATGCTGAAAAAAATTCTCATTATCTATACCGTAGGTTTAATGGCACTGCTGGCCGGCTTGTTATCATGCGGCCCGTTTAATTGCGGGCCGTTTCCCGATAGCTACAAGCTTAAAGACATGTGGGCGGAGCCTTTTTACTATGAGTTTACCGATGTTTACGGCTATTGTTTCGAACAGTTTGATTACCCTGCCGACACGATTAGCTACAATAATTGGGGGCTGCTGTTGCTGGCCGAGATCGAAACGTATTTCTCAATCAGGCAGGATAACCAGGGCTTGGTGAATTTGCTTGCCCCGGCCTGGGCATGTTCGCCACCACGACCCCGGCCGGTGGAGGAGGTAGAAAGCCTGAAGATTTTTTGCGATAAGGACTTTGATGCTGCGCACCCGGCCGGCAGCGATCTGGCGGAGCTTTTTGCGGCTATCGTGCCGCTTAAAACCTATCCGCAGCAATATGCAAATTGCTATGATATGCGGGAGATGCAAAACCTGGACGATTATTTTGTCGAAAACCCGATGTTGTTTACTGACCTGCAGCTTGCCCTCCAGGCCCCGCCTGCGCGCAGCGGCAGCTATACTTTTACCATCGAGTACCGCCAGCAAGGGGTAGATGTAAATTATGCAAGCATGCAGGTAGCGAATGTATTACTAAAGCCTTAACCATGACCGTTACCATTACCCACAAACAAAGCAGGTGGCTGGGGCTGGCCGGTGTGTTGGGCGGCCTCACGCTGTTTGCCGGAGATATGTTGCTCTACTGGGCAGCGGACAGCACCGATTTGAAACTCAATATGGCTCATGCGGCCGCTTGGCGTATCCTGGCCAGCGGGCTTACCGCATTGCTGGCTGCCTGGTTGTACCTGGCCGGCACGGGCCAGGTGTACTATGCTTTTATGCCGGCCGCCAGGTGGGTTAGGCTTACGGTTACCACCTGTTTTGCCGCTATCTTGGTTGCCTACGGAGTGGTACATGGCAATTACATCGCAATTGCAGCCACCGCCCAACTGGCCGTACAGCATGGGCTGGATATGGCGGCTGCTACTAACCTGGCGGTGAGAAGCAATGAAATGCTGCGCTGGGTGGTGTATCCTGTTTTTGGCTTGTTGTCGGTATTGTTTGTATGGCACGTGTGGCAGCGCCATACCCGCTACCCGCGCTGGATGTTGCTGTTCTTCCCTCTCTTGCCCTTTCTGTTACAGGGTGTGGTAAGCAAGCTGCTCAGCGGACAATGGTGGGTAGTGGTAATGGGCGGCTACCTCAACCTGCTGCTGGTTATTTTCTTTGCGGCCTCTACCATTGCCTTGTGGCGGAAATAATCTTTTAAAGACAAAAAGTGCATTAGAGTGCACATTTGTTTTAAAATTTAAAACATTTTACTTAATTTTGTATAAAAAGAGCATTAAAATGCACTTTAATGAAATAATTCATCTGCTTAAAGAGCGCAGAAAAGTTCTGAGAATTACCCAGGAAGATCTGGCCGGTCTGTCGGGGATAGGTTTGCGTACGCTAAAAGCCATAGAGAGCGGCAAGGGCAATCCTACCTTGGCTACGCTGCATAAGCTGGCCGAGGTGCTGGGTATGGAGGTGATAATACGGGTTAAACAACCGCAACTATAAGCTATGCGCCAAGCTATTGTTTATTATAATAAAGAGGAGGCCGGCCTGCTTACCGAGCTGGACGATGGATCGTATGTATTCAGATATCATGATGTCTATTTTGCCAATCCGCATAAGCCGATGATAAGTCTCACCCTGCCCAAAAGCAGGCAGGAATATCATTCATCGCATTTATTCCCATTTTTTGTCAATTTACTGGCCGAAGGGGCCAACCTGAGCTTGCAAAGCAAAAATTTCAAACTTGACAAGCGCGATTATTTTGGTTTGTTGTGTGCCACGGCCCGGCATGATGCCATTGGGCCGGTAACTGTAGAGCAGATAAGCTGAAAATGGCTGTACCTGATATCAAATATTGTCCTGCCACTTTGGCCCCCGGGCATGCCACCTACAGCCCTGCCGGCTTGCGCAAGATGTTCGCAGGGCGCAAGGTAAGCCATATATTGCCTTTTGACCCGCCACATAGCGACCGGCAAACGGCTGAGCAATTTCGTAAAAACCGGCAGATGCTGTCCATTTCGGGTGTACAGGAAAAGCTGACTTTGTATTTACACAAAAACAAGTTGCAGATTGCCGGTACATCGCAGACCGGACAGTATATTCTCAAACCAATGCCGCTTTTCGAGCCATTCGACCGGGTAGCGCAATTACCGGCCAATGAGCATTTGACCATGCAAATTGCCGAACAGGTATTTAAAATAAAAGTAGCCGGCAATGCGCTGGTTTTCTTTAAGAACGGTGAGCCGGCATACCTTACCAGGCGTTTTGATATACAGGCTGATGGGCAAAAAGTGGCTCAGGAAGATTTTGCTACACTGATGGCCCGCAGCCCTGCGGTACAAGGTGCTTCTTTTAAATATACCGGCAGTTATGAAGACATGGCGGCCGTTATGAAAAAGCTGGTCGTAGCCTATCCGGTGGAAATCGAAAGATTTTTTTCGTTGGTGTTGTTCAACTATGTGACATTGAACGGGGATGCCCATTTGAAAAATTTTTCGTTACAAATGACCCCCAATGGCGATTATATATTGAGCCCGGCCTATGATTTGCTCAATACCAGGCTGCACCTGCCCGAAGATACCGCCCTGGCGCTTAGTGATGGGCTGTTTGCCAACGACTACCAAACCCCCAGCTTTCAGGCAAACGGCTTCTACGCCTATGATGATTTTCTGGAATTTGGCCTGCGCATAGGTATGCAGGAAAAAAGATTGCGCAAAATACTGGATTATTACCGCCAGGCCCTGCCGCTTATCCAGCCGTTGATCAAGGCCAGTTTTCTTGATGAAGAAGCCAAGGGGGTGTACGAACAATTATTGGCCGACAGGCTGAGCGCTCTGAACTATTCTTACAGTGGAGAAATATGAAGTACAGATTATAAAATGGAAGGCAGGTTTTTGCTGGTTGAAGCAGATGTTCTTTTAAAAACAAAAGCCCGGCAAAAACCGGGCTTTCTAGTAGCGGGGGCAGGACTTGAACCTGCGACCTTTGGGTTATGAGCCCAACGAGCTGCCAACTGCTCCACCCCGCGATGTATCTTTTTCGCTGCTCCACTCCTGACGAACCTGCGGTTGTCAGTCCTAA
>WFNR01000157.1 GCA_015488485.1 Cyclobacteriaceae bacterium
AACCACCGCACCCGGGCGCGCTTAAGCTCCAAGTAGCCCCCGGCCCGGTCGTGGGTATGAATGTGCACCACATTACGCTGTACGTCTCCGAATATCCAGGTAAGCATATCAAAAAAGTGCACCCCTATATTGGTGGCAATACCGCCCGATTTGCTGACATCGCCTTTCCAGGAAGTATAGTACCAGTGCCCCCGCGAGGTCAGGTAAGTCAGGTCTATGTCGTATATTTTGTCCGGATCGCCCCGGTCTATTTTTTCTTTTAAGGCAATAATGCTGGGGTGTACGCGCAATTGCAGGATATTCCAGATACGCCTACCGGTTTTTTCTTCAATCCGCGCCAGGGCATCGATATTCCACGGGTTGAGCACCAACGGTTTTTCGCAGATGGCATTGGCCCCCTGGCGCAGGGCAAAACGGATATGCGAATCGTGCAGGTAGTTGGGGGTGCAAATAGATACGTAATCCAAGGTAATGCCCCGGTCATATTTTAGCTTCTCGATATGGCGATCGAAGCGCTCGAATTCCACAAAAAAATCGGCATGCGGAAAATAGCTATCAATAATACCCACACTGTCGAACTTATCCAGGGCCGCCAGCAATACATTGCCGGTATCCTTGATGGCTTTCATGTGGCGAGGCGCCACAAATCCGGCTGCGCCTATCAATGCAAAGTTCTTACTCATACCAGCTTGCTTACCCTGTTGTTTTCCAGCTTATATTTTTCTCCCGACTCCGGGCATAAGGCCAGGCCGTTGGCATCAAAGTGCAGCTTATGGCCATATTCACTCATCCAGCCGGTTTGCCGGGCGGGGTTGCCCACCACCAGGGCATAGGGCGGCACGTCTTTGGTTACTACTGCTCCGGCCCCGATAAAAGCATATTCACCTATGTCATGGCCGCACACTATGGTGGCATTGGCACCTATGCTGGCACCTTTTTTTACCAGGGTACGGGCATACTGGCCGCGCCTGTTTACCTGGCTACGTGGATTAACTACATTGGTAAAAACCATGGACGGCCCCAAAAAAACATCATCTTCGCAGATCACCCCGGTATAGATCGACACGTTGTTTTGCACTTTCACATTGTTCCCTAACACCACCTGCGGTGATACCACCACATTCTGGCCGATGTTGCAATGGCGCCCTATGCGGCAATTGCTCATTATATGCGAGAAATGCCAGATTTTGGTGCCGGCACCAATCTGCGCCCCCTCGTCTATCACGGCCGTCTCGTGAGCAAAATACTGGTCATTCATGGATAAACCGGAGGACATGTTCTATAATGTAATCTTGTTGGTCGGTTGTGAGTTCTGTATGCACCGGCAAAGATAACACTGTTTTGCTCAACTCCTCGGCTAAGGGAAAGTCTCCCGCCTGGTAGCCGTAACCCTTGTAGGCCTGCTGCAGATGCAGCGGTACCGGGTAGTAAATCATGGTAGGGATACCGGCTGCCGCCAGTTTTTCCTGCAGGCGGTCGCGCTCTACGCCTTGTACCCTTAAGGTGTACTGATGGTACACATGGGTTGACTGCGGTAGTACGGCCGGGGTGATAAGCTGCTCTGTGCCGGCAAAGGCCTCATTATAATGCTGTGCCACCTGCTGGCGGGCGCGGTTGTAGTCGTCCAGGTGGGGCAACTTGGTAGCCAGAATGGCAGCCTGCAGGGTATCAAGCCGTGAGTTGCAGCCGATCAGGTCGTGATGGTATTTTTTGCTTTGCCCGTGGTTGGCAATCATCCTGGCTTTGGTAGCCAGCGCCTCATCGGCCAGCAGCATGGCGCCACCATCGCCATAACAGCCCAGATTTTTGGAGGGGAAAAACGAGGTACAACCAATATGCCCCATGGTGCCGGCCTTTTTGGTAGTGCCATCGCTAAAGGTATAGCTGGCTCCGGTAGCCTGGGCGCTATCTTCTATTACCCGAAGCTGATGCTGCCTGGCCAGCGCCAGCAGCGGCTCCATATCGGCACACTGGCCGTACAAATGCACCGGCACAATGACTTTGCTGCGCTTGGTAAGGCGCTCTTCTATGCGGTTGATATCTATGTTGAAGGTGGCCGGGTTTACATCCACAAACACGGGTTGTAATTTCAACAGGGCTATCACTTCGGCCGTAGCCACATAGGTATGCACCGGCAGGATCACCTCATCACCCGGCTGAAGGTCCAGGGTCATCAGCGCTATTTGCAAGGCATCGGTGCCATTGCCGCAGGGCACTACGTGGTCAATGCCGTTGTAGTCGGCAAAGGCCCGGGCAAAGGTTTGTACCTGCGGGCCATTGATAAAGGCCGTACTGTCGAGCACCTGACC
>WFNR01000158.1 GCA_015488485.1 Cyclobacteriaceae bacterium
GCGCTGGGTACGGCTTTTAGTTTACCTTTTTTTTCGGTGATGGTTACCGGCAGACGGTTGGCGATAATTATCAGGCGGCTCATGCAAATAGCTTGTTTGGCTAAATATAACGCGAAAAAATGGTTTTCCGTATCTGCCGGGTAAAGATACGCTGTGGACGGGGTAGAGGCAGGTGGCGACTTGGGTTTATAAGTTTATAACGTTGTGGTTTACAGGGAAATGGGTATATTTGGTAGATATACTGAAGTGGAACTTAACACAAAACCTATACACCACCCAAAACACTGATATGGACATAGAAAAACTTAAATTCCCAATAGGAGAGTTTGTGCCGAACAGAAGTCCGGAGTACACCCTGTTGCAACAGTGGATAGCTGATATTGAAAAATTTCCAGCCAAAATCGAGGAACTAACAAAAGATATTTCCACCGAAACGCTTGGTTGGCGATACCGGCCGGGTGGTTGGATGGTCAAACAAGTTATTCATCATTGTGCGGATAGCCATATGAACAGCCTGATGCGCTTTAAGCTTGCTTTGACCGAAGATATACCCGCAATACGGCCATACTTCGAAGACAGATGGGCCCAATTGCATGACTCCTTGTCTGATGAAATAGCCGAATCAATTATGTTGTTAAAAGGATTACATAAAAAATGGACCCGGCTTTTGAAGAATTTGACAAAGGAGCAACTAAACAGAGAATACCTGCATCCGGAGCAGGGCCGGAAATTTAGTATAGCGGAAACCATTGGTCTTTATGCCTGGCATGGCAACCATCATCTGGCGCATATAAAGAACGGCATTGGTTCGAAGGGGAAATATAACTAAAGAGATGTGCCAATCTTTAAAGCGCTAAGCGAAGAAAGTGATGAATCTCCCGACAACCTGTCAAAAAGCAAAGAAACTTACCAGACCACAGTCTATGCCTGCTTTCATGGCCAAATAATTTCCTAAAATCGACTATTATCGGTTATTTCGCTATTGTATTTTATCGCTAACTCAAAATCCTGTATTTAAACACTTCGTTATGACGCCAGCTCACGAATTTTCCAGCGACCTGATTGTGAAAGCCGCCAACATAGTGCGCGGCCTGAGTATCGATGCCGTACAAGCTGCCAACTCCGGGCACCCCGGTCTGCCGCTTGGGGCAGCCGATTTTGCCACCGTGCTCTGGACGCATTTTCTGCGCCACAATCCCAAAAATCCGCAGTGGCAAAACCGCGACCGCTTTGTGCTGTCGGGCGGCCACGGCAGCATGCTGTTGTACGCCCTGCTGCACCTCACCGGCTACGATGTGTCGTTGGCCGACCTGCAGGCCTTTCGCCAGTGGGGCAGTCGCACGCCTGGCCACCCCGAGTACGGTCATACACCGGGGGTGGAGACCACCACCGGGCCGTTGGGGCAGGGGCTGGCCAACGCGGTGGGCATGGCCATGGCCGAGGCAATGCTGGCCGCCCGCTTTAATGAGGCTGATTTTCCGGTGGTAGATCATTATACCTACGTGGTAGCTACCGATGGCGACCTGCAGGAGGGGGTAACCCACGAGGCTTGCGCCCTGGCCGGCCACCAGCAACTGGGCAAGCTGGTGGTGCTCTATGACGATAACCACATTACCATTGATGGTGCCACCGACTTGTCCTTCAGCGAAAAGGTGCTGCAGCGCTTCGTTGCCTATGGCTGGCATACCCAGCAGGTAGATGGCCACGACCCGCAGGCGGTTTATGAGGCTATTGTGGCCGCTCGCGAAAACACCTCGCAGCCATCTATCATATCATGCAAGACTATTATCGGCAAGGGTAGTCCGCATAAGGCCGGTACGGCCGGGGTGCATGGTGCTCCGCTGGGTGAGGAGGAACTGCGCCTCACCAAAGAGGCCCTGGGCCTGCCACCCGATGAGGCCTTTTATGTACCGGCCAATATAGCCGAGTTTTTCGGTGAGGCCGTGACCCGCGGGGCGCACTGGCAGGCCGAATGGGATGCCCTGTTTAGCGCCTATGAGCAGGCACACCCCGAAAAAGCGACCACCTACCTGAATCTGGATAAGGTGCCGGCCCAGGCACTCGACCTGCAAACTTTTACAGCCGGAGAGCAGGTGGCCACACGCTCGGCCAGCGGGGCCATCCTCAACCAACTGGCGCCCGCCCTGCCGGCCCTGGTAGGCGGCTCAGCCGACCTGACCCCTTCCAACAATACCTTACCACAGGGTGCCACCGCTTTTATGCCCGACAACCGGCAGGGGCGCTATATTCATTATGGCATCCGCGAGCATGGCATGGCGGCCATTATGAATGGCCTGGCCCTGCATGGCGGGGTGATACCCTATGGCGGCACTTTCTTCGTATTTACCGACTACATGCGACCCGCCATGCGCATGGCTGCCCTCATGGGCCTGCGGGTAATCTATGTGCTGACCCACGATTCCATCGGGTTGGGAGAGGACGGCCCCACCCACCAGCCGGTTGAGCACCTGTCGTCACTCAGGGCTATGCCCAATATGCTGGTGTTCCGCCCGGCCGATGCCAACGAGGCCATTGTCGGCTGGCAGCAGGCTCTGCAACGCAGCGAAGGCCCCACCTGCCTGGTGCTCACCCGCCAGAAACTACCGGTGCTCAACAGAGAAGTGCTGGCCCCTTACCAGGAAGCAGCCAAAGGCGGATATGTGCTGGTAGAGGATGATGATTATGAGGTGATTCTGATTGCTACCGGTTCTGAGGTAAGCCTGGCACTGGCGGCCCGGGATATGCTCAACGACCGCGGCTACCGGGTGCGGGTGGTGTCCATGCCCAGCACGGAGTTGTTCGATGCCCAGCCGCAAGACTACCGACATAGTGTGTTGCCGCCTGATAAAACCGCCCGCGTAGCCGTGGAGGCAGGCGCTACCTGGGGCTGGCAGAAATATGTAGGTCTAAAGGGCCAAATTATCGGGCTCGACCGCTTCGGAGCATCAGCGCCTTACCAAACGCTGTACGAAGAGCTGGGCATTACGGCCGAAGCAGTAGCCCGGGCCGCAGAGGCATTGCTGGCTTAGTACGGCCTTATTTGCATCCGGCTGAATTGGTACATCTGCCTGTTCTGCCTGAGGTTCTCGAAGGCAGGTTCTCGAAGCCAGGTTCTCGAAGTCAGGTTCTCGAAGTCAGGCACCCGAAGGCATCTGCCTGAGGCTCTCGAAGGCAGGCTCTCGAAGTAGTTGGCTGAGGCTCTCGAAGCCAACTGTAAAACCTGAAATCCCCGGACTTATTCCTGTTTGCCAGGCAAGCCTGCCGCC
>WFNR01000159.1 GCA_015488485.1 Cyclobacteriaceae bacterium
ACTGCTGAGCGCTGTAGCGGAAAAACCATTGCCAGACCTGTTCCCTAAAGACCAGGATATCAAGCACTTACAATAATTTGTATATCGAAAGCATTTTTTTAATTGCCTCTCTATCAGTTTGTTAACTCAAAATCGTGTCAAACTCAGGAGGCAGGAGGCGGTTTGCTGACAATTCAGTATAAAATATTTTATTTTTTAGCTTCGGTGACAGTTTCGAAGGTGTGATGACCGATTTGTCACTTTTCTCTTTCAATTTTATTTACTCTTGTGGATACTCCATCATCTTGTCTATCGTTTCAATAGCCGTTTTTTGGCGCCTGGCCATGCTTCCTTGCACCACCACATATGGTACCTGGTACTCATCAAGCAGATTTTGATAGCGGGCAAACAATGCCTGGCGGTCGTGCGGGTTTTCGCGCAGCGGGTCGGGCTGCCAGGGGATGTCAGGGCTGAGCAGCAGGTAGAGGTCGGGCAGGCGCTGGCGGCTTTGCTCGAGCAGCCAGGTGGGGCAGGGGCCATAGCGCCATTCCCACCAGATGCGGATCACTTCCAGGCTGGTGTCGCAGAGCAGCAGGCGCGGCTGGCGGGCCAGGGTGGCTTCCTCCAGGCGTATCTGACCGCGGGCAATGGTCAGCAGGTCGGCCTGCCGGTAGCCGGGGCCGTGCTCTTGCAGGTACTGGCGGGCGTACTCGGGCACACAGGGCACCCCATAGTGGGCCGCCAGCGCCTCACACAGGGTGGTTTTGCCGCTGCTCTCGGGGCCGGTAATAACTACCTTGGGGATGTGTGCATTGATTTTTTCCATGCCAGCAGTCCGGAGAAAGCCATGATAATGTACACCCCGTACAGAAAGGCGTAAAAGTAGATTTCTTTGTAAACATAGATACCGGTAGCCAATATATCCACCACCAGCCAGTAGTACCAGTTCTCCAGTTTCTTGCGGGTGGTAAGCCACATGGCGGTTACGCTCAGGATGGTAGTGGTGGCATCCCAGTAGGGCAGAGCAGCAGCCGAGAGGCCGCTGAAATAATCGGGCAGGCGCTGCAACAGATAGCCGAAGCCCCAGACACCCAGGGCGGTAACCAGGGCGATGAGCAGGTTGACTGGCAAGCTAAAAGTAGTAACTGGCAGCTCCTCATTATCGTTTTTGCGACCGTGCAGCCAATAATACCAGCCGTATATATTGAGCACCAAAAAGAAAACATGCAGGATAAAATCGCCATACAGGCGTACCCGCCAAAAGATAACGAATGAAATAAAGATGTAAATAATACCGGCCGGCCAGGTGAGGATATTCTGGCGGATAAGAAACCAGACGGCCAGCAAGCCGAAGATCAGGCCGGCAAACTCCAGTACGTCAATCCCTAATGCATAATCAATTATTTGCTGCCACATGGTTAAGGTTTGCCGGCAAAGGTAGGGTAGTTGGGTCAACAAAATAAGAAAGGTGTGGCTTTAGTCTTGTACGGGCCGGTCTGACTCGGATACTCCTTGCCCGTATAGTGAGAAATAAAGGGCTAAAGCCCATTTTTAGTGTAACCGGATTCCATGCCCTAAAGGGCATGGCGATGAGATTTCATGGACTAAGAATTACACAAACTCGATAGCGATCAGTTCAGCCGCGCCAATCACTCCGTCCTTTAGGGCGGAGTGATGCAAGAAACAAACAAAACCGGGGCTTTAGCCCCTTAATCCCTTCTGTAGTTAGGAATGCAAACTTGTTAATGTCCTGGAAAATAGACTAAAACCCCAGGAATGCCAGATCAGCCTTCGGGCAGGGGATCAATATCTTTATTTCATTTTAATAATGGAACGGCCGAACACCAAAACTAACATGCTTAGACCTTCATAATCTCCTCTTCCTTATGCTGCACCAGTTCGTCCACTTTTTTTACATGCTCATCGGTTAGCTCCTGCACTTTTTCTTCACCACGCCTGATATCGTCTTCAGAAACGCCTTCGTCTTTCAGCGCCTTGATATGGTGCAGGGCATCGTGACGTATATTGCGGATGCTGATTTTGGCATTCTCGCCCTCGTGTTTTACCTGTTTTACCAGTTCCAGCCTGCGCTCTTCGGTAAGGGGCGGCACATTGATAATCACCTGCTCGCCATCGTTTTGCGGGTTGAGGCCCAGGTCGCTGTTGATAATGGCTTTTTCGATTTCGGGTATCATATTTTTCTCCCACGGCTTGATCATGATGGTGTGGGCATCGGGTGTAGTTACCGAAGACATCTGGTTAAGCGGGGTCATGGTGCCGTAGTATTCTACCGTAACACTATCTACCAGGGCCGGGGTGGCCTTGCCGGCTCTGATTTGCGAGAGCACCGTGGCCAGGTGCTTGATAGATTTATCCATGTGCTCGCGGGCATCGTCCAAAAAAAGTTGTATTTCTTCCATGCTTCTACGGTTTATATTAGTTTATCAAAGTGCCGGCTTCTTCGCCTTTCACAATGCGCAGCAAGTTGCCGGGTTTGTTCATGTCGAAAACAATAATGGGCAGGCCGTTTTCCTGACAAAGGGTAAAAGCAGTCAGGTCCATGATGTTGAGCCCTTTCTCATACACCTCGCGGTAGCTTACCTGGCTATAGCGCTTGGCATCGGGCACTTTTTCCGGGTCGGCCGTATACACGCCATCTACCCGGGTGCCTTTAAGTACCACATCGCAGTTGAGTTCAATGGCGCGCAGGCTGGCGGTGGAGTCGGTGGTGAAGTAAGGGTTGCCGATACCGGCTCCAAAGATGACGATACGGCCTTTTTCGAGGTGGCGTACGGCCCTGCGCTTGATAAAGGGTTCGCACACCTGTTCCATTTTGATGCCGCTCATCAGGCGGGTGTACATGCCGTGCTTTTCCAGATTACTCTGCAGGGCCATGCCGTTGATTACGGTGGCCAGCATACCCATATAATCGCCCTGCACGCGGTCGATACCGCCTTTTTCGGCTTCTACCCCGCGGAATATGTTGCCCCCGCCTATTACAATGGCTATTTCAATTCCCAGTTCTTTTACCCGTTTTATCTCCTCCGAATATTGGTTCAGGCGCTCGGCATCAATACCGTATTGCTGGTTGCCCATCAGGGCCTCACCACTTAGTTTGAGCAGTATTCTTTTATATTTCATGCTACGGCACACTTAAGATTAGTCAAATATAGATAAGATGTAGAATATTTTCGGTTGGCTTGCCAATAAACTATGGTTATTCAAACAAAACCAGTTTTTGACCCAGTTCCACACTCTCTCCTTGCTTTACCATAATCTTTTTTACTTTGCCACTACCAGGTGATTTTATTACATTTTCCATTTTCATGGCTTCCAGTATAAGCAGTTTATCACCTTTTTGCACCTCCTGCCCCTCTGCCACATTGATGTCGAGTATAAGGCCGGGCATAGGCGCTTCTATATCCTGGCTTTTGCTTTCCGCCTGCTTGTCGAGGCCCATTTTTTTGAGCAATTCATCCAGTTCGGTGCTCACTTCCAGGCTTATTGTTTTGTTGTTTACTTTGATCACCGCCTGGCCGCTGGTAGCCTCGTGACTTACTATCTCAATGTTGTAGGAGCGCTTGTCGAGTAGCAGATGATATTGCCGGTGTCCCAGGGTAATCAGGTCAAGGTGTACCGGATCTCCATCAATTTTGGCCTGGTCGCCATCCAGCTCTATGGTATAGGTATGTGCACCGGTGGTTATTTTGTACATAGCAGTGCAAAGATATACATATCGGTATAATTGCCTAATCAGGCGGTGCTGCCGGCTGGTTGTTTATGCAGGGCTTCGGCCCGCTCCACCATTTTTTTGGAGCCGATAAAAAACGGTACTTTTTGGTGGATGTCGGTAGGCTGTATTTCCATAATGCGCTGGCTGCCGGTGCTGGCTTTGCCGCCAGCCT
Source organism: Cyclobacteriaceae bacterium (assembly GCA_015488485.1). Lineage (GTDB taxonomy): Bacteria > Bacteroidota > Bacteroidia > Cytophagales > Cyclobacteriaceae > S012-113. The sequence goes on from WFNR01000159.1 coordinate 3,885, forward strand.
GCTCCACTACAAAAGCCAGGGCGTTGCACTCGTACATCAGGCGCAGCTTGCCATTAGGAGATTTTTCGGTGGTAGGATAAACATAGATACCACCTTTGAGAAGGTTGCGATGAAAATCGGCCACCAGCGAGCCGATATAGCGCCCTGATAGCTGGCGCTCGCGGCACTGCTCTACAAATGCCTTGACGGCCGGGGTAAAGCTGTTGTAAGAGCCTTCGTTTATAGAATAAATTTTGCCATCTTCGGGTATTTGCATATTGGGGTGTGAAAGAAAATATTCCCCCAGCGAAGGGTCGTAGGTGAAGCCGTTCACACCCTTGCCGGTGGTATAAACCAACATAGTTGAGGAGCCGTACAACACATAACCGGCCGCTACCTGGTTAATGCCTGGTTGCAACACATCAGCTTCGGTGGTGGGCTCACCGGCCGGGGTTATTCTGCGATAGATAGAGAAAATAGTGCCAATGGAAACATTTACATCAATATTGGAGGAGCCGTCAAGCGGATCGATAGCCACCACATAATTGGCATCTTTGTTTACCTCCAGGATGCTGTCTTCTTCTTCCGAAATAATGGCACAGGCTTCGCCACCTTTCTTCAGGGCCCTGATAAAACGGATGTTGGCCAGTACGTCCAGTTTTTGCTGGTTATCGCCTGCCTGGTTCATCGAGCCGCTGCTACCGGCCAGGTCGATCAGGCCGGCCCGGTTGATCTCCCGGTTTACCACCTTGCTCGACAAGGCGATGTCGCGCAGCAATTGCGAGAGCTCCCCGGTGGCGTATTTGAATTGTTCCTGATGACTTTTGATAAAACGATCGAGAGCAGTGCCAATACTCATGGCAATACGCGAGTTTTCCATCATGGCTAATACTTGGTTAATGGCGCTGTAAAGGTACGGGTAAAATTTATGTCATGAAAATGTGTGAATGAATAAAAACAGCCGCCCGGTCTATGAATTTACGGTCTGTTTAGGCTAATTTCGCGCCTTATGCAAGTATTTAAGTTTGGCGGAGCGTCTTTAAGAAACGAACAGGCCGTGCGTAATATGGCGGCTATCGTAAAAAGATACGGCCGGCAGCCACTGGTTGTGGTGGTGTCGGCTATGGGTAAAACCACGCGCCACCTGGAGGCTTATATCGAAGCACGGGTGCACGGGTTGGATGCTGACAAAGTGCTGCAGGAGATAAAAGACTATCACCAGCAGATCATGCAGGGCTTGTTCGGTAAGCGCCATGAGATTTTTACAGAGGTAGAGCAGTGCTTCGACCAGTTGGCGGATGTAGTGTGGGACAACACCCACTATGAGCGCTTTGCCGACCGCATAGTAGCTACCGGTGAGCTGGTATCATCGGCAATAGTTACGGCCTTTCTGCAGGAGCAAGGTCTGAGGGCTGCAAGGGTGTTGGCGCCTGAACTGATAAAATGCGATGACCATTTCGGCAATGGCCATGTGCAATGGGAAGAGACCAGTACCCTTATTCAGCAAAAGGTACGCCCCTTGCTTGACGAGCAGATTGTGGTGGCGCAGGGCTATATCGGCAGCAGCGCCAGTGGCGATATCATTACCCTGGGTAAGGAAGGCTCCGACTATACCGCAGCTATCTTTGCCGCCTGCCTGGATGCCGGCAAGGTAACTATCTGGAAAGATGTGCAGGGCATCCTGACAGCCGACCCCAAGCTGATACCTGATGCCCTGTTTATCGAGCAGCTCAGCTATCCGGAAGCCTCCGAGATGACCTACTATGGAGCCAGTGTGATCCATCCGAAAACCATCAAGCCACTGGCCAACCGCAATATCCCGCTGTTTGTACGCAGCTTCGACAACCCCGAGTTGTCACCTACCTGTATCATCGGTACTGGTCAGGACGACACCCTGCCGGCTTATATACTCAAGAAAAATCAATGCTTGTTTACCTTCCGGGTGCGCGACTATACCTTTGTCGATGAGGCCAGCCTGGCGCTTATTTTTAGTACTTTACACCGGCTCGATATCTCCATCAACCTGCTGCAGAGCTCGGCTATTACCATCTCGGTGTGTTTCGATCATCGCCAGGAGCATATCGAAGAGTTGTTGCAAACTCTCAAGGACAGCTTTTCGATGCACTATATGACCGGTCTCGATTTGATTACCCTGAAAAACTATACCGCAGCTTTTCTGGAGAAATACCGCCCGCAGCAAGAGGTTATCCTGGCACAGCAAAGCCGCAAAAACTATCGTTTTTTGGTGAAGGGCAGACCGGCTGCTAACTAGCCTCTTTCACTACCGGATTGGGGAGCGGTTCCTGCACCGTATCAGCAGGTGGAGCGGCTTTCTCGGGGGCCTCTTCACCGGTCTCGAACAGATATTCATTCACTTTTCTGCGCACCTCCAGAGCCGATAGGTTTTGCCAGATAAAACCGTGGCGCGCTACCGACAACTGGCCGGTCTCTTCCGATACCACAATAATCAGCGTGTCGGTTGCCTCCGACATGCCGATGGCAGCACGGTGGCGCAGGCCGAACTGAGCCGGCAGGTTATCGTTTTCCGACACCGGTAAGATACAGCGGGCTGCACTGATGCGGTTGTTGTAAATGATGACGGCACCATCGTGCAGCGGACTGTGCTTATTGAAAATTGACAGCAGCAGCCGGCTGGAGATCAGGGCATCGATGCGATCGCCCGAATCTACATAGAATTTCAGCTCCGAGTCACGCGAAAAAACGATGAGCGCTCCGGTAGCTGTGGCGCTCATGCTTTTGCAGGCATCGATCACCGGAGTGATGTTATAATGCACCGGTTCGCTTCTGCGCCAGATAAACAAAGACTTGTAGAAAGCATCCCGGTTCAGCGAGGTGGACTTGCCAATCAATAGCAGGAACTTACGTATTTCCTGCTGAAAAAGAATAATGGCGGCTATTACACCCACGCCCATAAACTGCCCCAGGATAGAGGAGAGCAACTCCATCTGGGCGGCCTTTACCACCAGGTATATCAGGTAGAGCGACAGGAAGCCGCCAAATATCTTGACCGCCACACTGCCTTTCATCAGTTTGTAGAGTTGATACAGTAAAAAGGCAACCGCCAGAATATCGATGATATCCAACAGACCGATGGTCAGGAAGCCTATTTTAAATGCCAGTATCACTATTGCTCAGTTGCTTATGTATTTTGATGGTTTCTACTGCTGCTTTTACATCGTGTACCCGCAAAATCCTTGCCCCATTTTGCAGGGCAACAAAATTTACCACGCTGGTACCGTTGAGCGCCTCATCGGGCGAGGTTTCCAGCAATTTGTAAATCATGGATTTGCGCGAGACGCCTGCCAAAATGGGTACTCCCAGTGCTTCAAAATACGTTAAATTTTTCAGAATTTCATAATTCTGAGCCATTGTTTTTGAAAAACCGAAACCCGGGTCGATGATTACGTCAAATATATCCTGACTATGCAGGTGTTGTAACCGTTCGGCAAAGTACTGCAGCATTTCACCGAGCAGGTCGTCATAGTGGGTATTGGCCATCATATCGGTTACCGGCAGCCGCATATGCATGATAATGTAAGGCACCCTGTGCCGGCCAATGAGCGCTGCCATGGCCGGGTCATGGCCGGCAGTAATGTCGTTGACCATGCCGGCCCCGGCATCAAGGGCGGCTGCCGCTACACCGGAGCGGAACGTATCGATAGAAATAATGGCCTCAGGAAACTCGCGCACCAACGCCTCCACTACGGGTATCACCCGTTTGCGCTCGGCCTCTTCGCTGATCTCCACGGCCCCCGGGCGGGTAGAAAAACCGCCAATATCAAGAATAGCGGCCCCTTCGTTAAGCATGCGCTCGGCCCGCATCAATACCGCAGCAAGGGTAATGGCGCGGCTATCTTTGTAAAAAGAATCGGGGGTGGTGTTGACAACACCCATTACCACCGGCTCGGCCAGGCTCAGCAGCCTGCCGCGAATATTCAGGGTGGTTTTAACGGCAGGAGTGGCGGTTTCTGGCATTTGTGCTAATTTTGGTCAAAAATAATAGAAAGAGGGGTGAAAGATTCAACCATAGAGGAATATAAATCGGTAATAGCCCGGGCGCGGGATTTGTTCGAAAAAAAAGCGGCCGATTATGGCACCGCCTGGCGTATATTACGCCTGCCGTCTATTACCGACCAGATTTTTATCAAGGCCAACCGGATACGCTCGGTACAGGAAAAAGGCGTAAACAAGGTGGGTGAGGATATCCGTAATGAGTTTATCGGCATCATCAACTACAGCATCATTGCCCTCATTCAGTTGCACCTGCAAGATGATAAGCGCCTGGAGATACCGCTGGCGGAGCTGATGCGGCTTTACGATAAATTTGCTGAGCAAACCCGCCAGTTGCTGGCCGACAAAAACCATGATTACGGTGAGGCCTGGCGTGAGATGCGGGTGAGCTCCATTACCGATATTATCTTGATGAAAATACTGCGTGTAAAGCAAATTGAAGATAACCGCGGTCAGACGCTGGTGTCCGAGGGAGTGGAGGCTAATTATATGGATATGATCAACTATGCAGTTTTTGCGCTGATTTTATTAAAAGAACATGATGAAGTGGCTTGATTATCCGGTACGTTGGCTGGTTGGCGGCCTGTTTATCTTCTCAGGGTTTGTCAAGTTGGTGGACCCGCGTGGCACTGAGATAAAACTATCCGAGTATTTCGAGGTCTTTGCCAGTGATTTCGGTTCTTTTTTTCATCTTTTCATACCGGCAGCCTTGCCCATCGGGGTGTTTTTGATCATCCTGGAGATTGTGCTGGGGGTAGCTGTGCTGTTGCGCTACAAAATGGTGTGGACCAGCCGGGCGCTGGCCGTACTCATCGTTTTCTTTACCTTTCTTACCTTTTACTCGGCCTGGTTCAACAAAGTGACCGATTGCGGTTGCTTTGGCGATGCCATACCGCTTACACCCTGGCAGTCGTTTGGCAAGGATGTGCTGCTGACCGTGCTGATCGGCTATCTGCTCTGGCGTAGCAAGCATATACCGGATGCTCTGCCCGCTAAGGTGAGCGTGGCGGTGCTGGGCACGGTTTCGCTGGTTTCGCTGTTCACGGCTGTGTATGCCATCCGTCATCTGCCACCTATCGATTTTCGCCCCTATGCCGTGGGCGAGAATATCCGGGACAACATGCAGCCACCGGAGCAACCGGTGTTTGTTTATACTTTTGAAAAAGACGGTAAGAAGATAAAATCAGAGCGGTACTTGCCGGAAAAGGATGGCTATAAGTATGTGGGGCATGAAATAACCAATGCCGACCGTACCATTCCGCGCATTACCGACTACAATATCTGGAACGAAGAAATGGGCGACTATACCGAGCAATCCTTGCAGGGTGCCAAGCTGCTATTGATTATTTACGAAGTAAAAAAAGCCGATAAGTCGCATATGGATGATATTGTCAGCTTGATAAAGGGTCTGGACGATCAGGTAGAAGTGCTGGCGCTGACCGCCTCTTTTGGCGATGACTTCAAGGAGTTTCTACAGGAATACGGGCTGGATATTCCTTTTTTCTATGCCGATGCCACCGTACTCAAAGCGATGATCCGCTCCAGCCCGGGTATCATGCTGTTGAATGACGGCACCGTGCTGGGCAAGTGGCATTATAATGACACCCCCACTGCTGACGAGGTAAAGACGCTGTTGCTGACTAAGCGCTAACCCGGGAAACACAGCTGAATTTCTGCCTTTGGGAACGGCCCCTCTTTTAAAGGGTTGCTCTTGCCGGGCTAGTGCGGGCTGAACAGGTCGAGATAGCGCTGGCGGTTGGCGGCCACGCTGTAGCGCTGCTCCACCGTAAGGCGACCGGCCCGGCCCAGTTGCTGGCGCAGCCCGGGATTGTCGATCAGTTGGCTCAGTTTGGCAAACCACTCCTCATGTGTACCGGCCAGAAAGCCGTTTGCCCCATCTTTAACAATTTGCTTGTTTACCCCTACGGGCGACATAACGGCCGGTATGCCTATACCCATATATTGCAGGCCTTTCAAGCCGCACTTGCCGCGTGTCCACGGGTTGTCGGGCAAGGGCATGATGCCGATATCGAAGCGCTGCAGGTCTTCTACTTCGGTAGCGGCTCGCCAGGGGCGCCCGGTCAGGCCCAGCGCATTGTTTTTATAGGACGGGTCACCTATCACCTCAAAGCGCAGCCGCTCACCGTATTTTTCTTTCAGCCGTAGCAGTACGGGTACCAGCCATTCAAAATGCTTGATAGTGCTGAAGCTGCCCGTCCAGCCGATGGTGATCTGCTGCCGGCTGGTGTCGCCCTCCTTTAGCCGGTATTGGTCGGTGTCAATGGTGGTAGGGATGACCGTTACCCGGCCGTTGTACTGGCGGGCGTAGTCGGCCAGGTAATCATTGCCGGCCACTACGGTAGTCGCCAGGCTGATGAGGGTAGCGGTCTTTTGCGGGCGTTTCAGCCGGCCCAGCAGGCCCAGGTGGTCGCTTTCGTCCGGCAACCAGATGGCATCGTCAAAATCGAAAATGACCGGCACTCCGCTGGCGGCCAACTGGCGCTCAATCCAGGTGGTGCCTACCATAATGGCCTCGCGCTGAATAAAGATATAATCATACTGGCGGGCTATCCTGATGTCGCGCAGGCGCTGCCGCAGGCTTTTGAGAAAAATAGCGCCTTTGGCCAGATAATGGCCGGGTTTGTAAAGGATACTGTCATCACGGGCGGAGATCAGGTACGAGAGGTCGCAGCGGATGCCCTGTGACTCCAGGTAGGGGAAGTACTGCTCGAAGCGGTAGCGCTGCGAGGGCGAGCGGTTGGGGCGGTGCATGGCAATGAACAGTACTTTTTTCATATCCTCATTTCCCTTCTATTTGTCTTACCAATTCGTGGTACCAGTCGCTGCCGAAACGCCTGATCAGGGCCTCTTTCAGAAACTTGTACAGGGGCACTTTAAGCTCATCGCCCAGGCGGCAGGCCGGCCGGCAGATATGCCACCGGTCGTAGTTGACGGCCACGAATTGATCGTACTGCTTGAGGCGCAGCGGGTAGAGGTGGCAGGAGAGCGGCTTGCGAAAGCTGATCTTGCCGTCCAGCCAGGCTTGCTCAATGCCGCATTTGAGCACCCCCTGGTCGTCATAAATGGCGTAGGCACACTCCTTACCGCCAATGGTGGGGGTGGAGAAATCACCCTCTTCATCCAGGATGTGGGTGCCGGTGCGCTCTATCACCCTGCGGCCCAATTCGCTGAGGTAGGGCGTCACCTCTGGGTATATTTGGCGCATGATGGGAAGCTCGTCTTTGCTAAGCGGAGCCCCCAGGTCGCCCTCTACGCAGCAGGCGCCTTTGCATTTTGCTAAGTCGCAAACAAAATACTCGTCTTTGATATCATCGGTTAGAATAACCTGGCCCACTTCGATCATAGGGGCAAAAATAGCTGAGAAGTAGGCAAATGCCGGCAGGGCTATTCGAATAAATTGATTTGCTTGCCGGTTTCTTCGGCCATTTTCTTTTTGACGGCATTGAGGCCCCGGCTCTGCGTGCAATAGGCTATCTGGTAGTAGGGTACGGGTATATCGGGCTGGCGGTACTTGTGCAGGGTGGCTGTAACCTTGTAGCCCAGGTGGCGCATCTGCTCCAGGTAGGCTTTTACCACCAGCATAAAAAAGGAGGTATCGCTCACCAGCTCCGATGACTCGGCCAGCCGCGCCCAGGCACTGCCGAAATAGGCATTCAGCGTTTCACGCTCTTCTTCCAGGTAAAACTTGTAGTTGTAATATTCCGAATGCCGGTAGGAGTTGACCAGCAGCAAGTCCACCCCCATCTCGGCCAGCAGTTGCATGGTCTCAAACTCCACATCAAACGACTGCACATCCACCAGGCACAATATAGCAGTAGTGCTGCGGCCGATTTTATCGGGCAGATAGGGGGGCAGTTTCTCTATCGTTTGGTTGATATCGCCCTCCACAATAAGGGTATGCTTGTGGGGGTAGAACTTACCGATGCGCACCTTCAGGGCAGCAGCATAGTCGCTGTTTTCTTCGCAAAAAATATAACGCTGAAAGTCGTACGGACCGGCCAGTATCGACAGGGGGGTGCCTTGCAAGGCCTGTTGCCCATCGTTGGTTTGTACAAAGCCCGGGCCCGAACCGATGTACAACAATATCTTAGGCTTGTTGCGCAGGTCAATGCGGCTGTGCCAGGCTTTTAGATAACTTTGCACTATGCCAAGTTTATCGAAATACCAGCTCTCTACCGGCAGTACCGGAAAATTATCGGTTTGCACGATTGAATGCTGCTGCGGGCTGTTTTCTGTCATTTTTGGCCCCTCTTCGGTTGGTCAAAACTATCATAATTTTTTGTATTTTTCCTGCAAAATAACGGGCTAATTTTACCCGGCCGGCAGGTGGTTTTATTTTAAATATTGATTGTTAGCAAGTTAGCCGGATGCTTTAAAGTAGCACTTGATAGGGGTTGAAAAAATATTCAGCGGGCCATTATTTTTCATGGCGGCTGCCTGTCATATTTGCTGCGGAGTGTTGTAACTTGCATCATTATTTTTCTATGGATTATCTCGAACAACTCAACGATCGGCAACGTGAAGCGGTAGTCAACACCAGCGGCCCAACGATGATTGTAGCCGGTGCCGGCTCCGGCAAGACACGCGTGCTTACCTACCGCATAGCACATCTTATCAAGGCGCACCAGGTGGACCCGTTCAATATTCTGGCGCTCACCTTTACCAATAAGGCGGCTGGGGAAATGCGCCACCGTATAGAGCAGATTGTCGGGGCCGAGGCGCGCAATATCTGGATGGGTACTTTTCATTCGGTATTTGCCCGTATCCTGCGGGCCGAGGCACATGTGCTGGGCTATCCTGCGCATTTCACCATCTATGATACCGATGATTCGAAAGCGCTGATCAAGGCGCTGGTGAAGGAAATGAACCTGGATGACAAGAAGTACAAGCCCAATGTGGTGTACAACCGCATATCAGGTGCCAAAAACCGGCTGATATCCTGGCAGGAATACAAGGCCAATCCCTACTACATTGAAGAAGATGAAGCTGCCCAGCGCCCTAAAATGGGGGATTTGTACCAGGCTTATGTGGAGCGCTGCTTCAAGGCCGGAGCCATGGACTTTGACGACCTGCTGTTCAATACCAACATTTTGTTTCGCGACCATCTGGATATTCTGAATAAATACCAGCATAAATTTCATCATGTGCTGGTAGATGAGTTTCAGGATACCAATCACTCGCAGTATATCATCACTAAAAAGCTGGCGGCCGTACACCAGAATATTTGTGTAGTAGGCGATGATGCCCAGAGTATCTATGCCTTTCGCGGGGCCGATATTCAGAATATCCTCAATTTCGAGAAGGATTTCCCCGATCTGAAAGTGATTAAGCTGGAGCAGAACTATCGTTCTACACAGACCATCGTGGGGGCAGCCAACGCGGTTATCGGCCACAACAAGGCGCAGCTTACCAAGCAGGTATGGACACAAAACCCGCAGGGCGAGCTGATAGAATTGATAAAATGTGCTTCCGACCACGAAGAGGGGCGGCTGGTGGCGGCTTCCATTTTTGAAGAAAAAATGCAGCACCACCTGCGCAACAGCGATTTTGCCGTGCTGTACCGCACCAACAGCCAGTCGCGGGCCATTGAAGAGGCGCTGCGCAGGAGCAACCTCAAATACAAAATAGTAGGTGGCCTGTCGTTTTACCAGCGCAAGGAGATCAAAGACATGCTGGCCTATATGCGCTTTAGCATCAATCATGACGATGAGGCCTCGCTCAAAAGGATTATCAACCTGCCCAAGCGCGGTATTGGCGATACTACGGTAAACAAAATTATTGTCTATGCCCACGAAAACAACCTGAGCCTGTGGCAGGCATTGCAGCAGGCCGATAAAATTGTGGCTGCCCGCGCTGCCGGAGCGGTGCGCGATTTTGTAGATATGATCAAGCGCTTTGCCATAGAAATAGAAAAAAATGATGCCTATGAGGCAGCTATGGCCATTGCCAAGGGCTCGCAGTTGCTGCGTGAGCTCTATAACGACAAGACTATAGAAGGGCTGAGCCGCTATGAAAACCTGCAGGAACTGCTCAACGCCATCAAGGAGTTCGTAGAGTCGGATGAGGTACGGCTGTCGGGGGCCGATGAGCAGGATAAGTCGCTGGCGGCTTTTCTGCAAGAGGTAACGCTGCTTACCGGGGTGGACAGTGCTGAGGATGACGACCCCGACAAAATCACGCTGACGACCATTCACATGGCCAAGGGACTGGAGTTTAAGTATGTATATGTGGTGGGCATGGAAGAAGACCTCTTCCCTTCGCAAATGATGATGAGCTCGCGGGAAGATCTGGAAGAAGAGCGCAGGTTGTTTTATGTGGCCATAACGCGGGCGCAGCAAAAGCTGTTTTTGAGCTATGCCCTGAGCCGCTACCGCTTCGGTCGCCTGATAAGCTGCGAGCCCAGCCGTTTTCTGGAAGAAATTGACCCACGCTATATCAAGTCCAGCTCAAAATATGGTGGCCAATCGTTGGCGACCGGCCACCGGCCGGCCGGCAATGGCGGTTATGCTCGCAAGTTGGTGAGCAGCGTAAAGCGCCAGCCGCAGGTCAGCCGCCAGGCAAGTCATACCCCTTCGGCCGATTTTGCCCCTTCCGATACCAGTACGCTGGCGGCCGGCATGCGCGTGGAGCATCCCAAATTCGGCTTCGGCAAGGTGCTGGCTATCGAGAGCAGCGGTACCGACCGCAAAGCCAAAGTGCACTTCGATAACTTTGGCGAGAAGACATTATTACTTAGCTTTGCCAAGTTAAAAATACACGACTAAAATCCTATGTACGACTACAATACGTCCAGAGAGCCGATGCGCTTGCGCGAATTCGGCCGTAATATTCAAAATCTGGCCAAATACATTAAAACCCTGCCTACCAAAGAAGAGCGCACTCGCTATGCCGAGGCGCTGATCGAACTGATGAAGCAGGTGGTACCTACAGTACGCGACAACAGCGAAGAAAATATGCAGCGCCTCTGGGACGATCTCTATATGATGGCCGATTACGACCTGGATGTGGACAGCCCCTATCCACCGCCCGACCCTACGGTACTGGAGCGCGAGCCCGACAGGGTGGAGTACAGCTCCAACAATATTCGCTTCCGCCACTACGGGCGTAATATTCAGAAGATGATAGAAGATGCCAAGCAGATTGAGGATAAGGAAGTGCAGGAGGCGGCTGTTTTCCAGATAGCGAGGCTGATGAAGAGCTTTCATGTAACCTGGAACAAGGAAGTACCCGATAACGAAACCATTGCCAAGAATATAGCCATTCTTTCCGGTGGTGAGCTGCAACTGAATGTTGCCAAGGCCGAAGAGCTCGATTTGCTGGGGCCGTTGTTTAAGGAACGTCCCTGGAGCCAGAAATCACCGGGCAAGGGTGGCCGCATGCAAAACCGCAGACGCAGAACGAAATGACCTCTTTCAGGATCCGGGGCGGGGTGCCGCTGGCGGGCGAAATAATACCCCAGGGGGCCAAGAACGAAGCATTGCAGGTAATATGTGCCGTGCTGCTCACCCCGGAGCCTGTTATCATTCACAATATCCCCGATATTATTGATGTAAACCGCCTGATCGACCTGCTGGCAAGTATGGGTGTAGAGGTGGAGAAGCTGGCGCCCGGCAGTTACCGCTTCAGGGCGGCCGAGGTGGATGTCAGCTACCTGGAGACGGAGGAGTTCAGGCAGCGTGGCGGCAGCCTGCGCGGCTCGGTCATGATCCTGGGCCCGCTACTGGCGCGCTATGGCAAGGCGCGCATCCCCAAGCCGGGGGGCGACAAGATCGGCCGCAGGCGGCTCGATACTCATTTTCTTGGCTTTGAGGCCCTGGGCGCCCGCTTCGATTACGATGCTGCCGGCCGTTTTTACCGGGTAGATGCCAGCCACCTGCAAGGGCGCTACATCCTGCTGGACGAGGCTTCGGTAACCGGTACGGCCAATATCATCATGACAGCCGTGCTGGCCAAAGGGCAGACCACTATTTACCATGCCGCCTGCGAGCCGTATATCCAGCAACTCTGTAAAATGCTTATCAGCATGGGGGCTGATATCAGCGGGGTGGGTTCCAACCTGCTGACGATCAAGGGCGTAGAAGCGCTGGGCGGCACTACCCATACCCTGCTGCCCGACATGATTGAGGTGGGCAGCTTTATCGGGTTGGCAGCCATTACCCAATCTACCCTCACGGTAAAAGGGGTGGAGGAACAACCCCTGGGTATTATACCGCAGGTTTTTCGCAGGCTGGGGCAGCAGGTAGTCTTTGAGAATGGCGATATGATTGTACCCGCCCAGGAAGAATATGTGATCGACACCTATATTGACGGCTCCATCCTGACGGTGGCCGATGCCCCTTGGCCGGGCTTTACCCCCGATTTGCTAAGTATTGTGCTGGTGATGGCCACCCAGGCCAAAGGCACGGTGCTCATCCATCAGAAGATGTTCGAGAGCCGCCTGTTTTTTGTTGATAAGCTTATCGATATGGGTGCCCAGATCATCCTTTGTGATCCGCACCGGGCTACGGTAATCGGTCAGAACCGCCAGACGCCTCTGCGTGGTATAAAAATGACCTCGCCCGATATCCGGGCCGGAGTGGCCCTGCTGCTGGCTGCCCTGTCGGCCGAGGGGGAGAGTGAGATACTCAATGTAGAACAGATAGACCGGGGCTACCAGCATATAGACCAGCGCCTGCGTGCCCTGGGAGCGCAGATAGAACGTATTGATTAAAAATAAATATTGGTGCTATGAACTTTTTTGTCAAACTGATACTGAATGCAGCCGTAATCCTGCTGTGCTCTTATCTGCTGCCGGGTGTGCACGTAGGGGGCTTTGTCGATGCCTTTTTACTGGCTGTGGTGCTGGCCATTCTTAATGCCATCCTGAAACCTATATTGGTTATTCTGACCATTCCGGTTACCATCCTCACCCTGGGGCTGTTTCTTATCGTGATTAATGCCGGAGTGCTGCTACTGGCTGCCAATATTGTGCAGGGTACCCATATCGATGGTTTCTGGTGGGCGGTGCTTTTCGGCTTCATTATGTGGCTTTTGAATGGTATATTGTATAAATTAGCCGGAGCTGATGAAGCTTAAAGCGGCCATAGTGTTGTTCTTTATCATGACGGGGCTTGTGCCCGGCCTGCGGGCGCAGGACTGGCCTATCCTTACTGACCAGCTTGTTTTGCCGGCCAAAAAATCATCACAAAAGCATTATAGCGAGTATGAGGTGGGCTATATCAAGGTTTTTGTGATTGATGCCAAAGATGAGGAGCGCTTTTACATTATAGATACCCGCACGGGCGACAAGATTTATGATTATACCGAGGGCGAAGAGCGCGCCATGCACCTGAAGCCGCGCTTTTACATGGCCGAGGGGCAAGACAACCCCATCATTATCTGTATGAGCCTGGAAACTACTTACAGCCTGGGCACCTATGTGTTTATTGTGGACGATGGCAAGGTGTACTTTCCCGGTTTTATTGAGTACGGGGCCGATAATTTCAATTTTTCGGCCATCGGCCTGTACGCCCAGTTTGAGCAGCATGGCGATTGGTTTCTGATGTTTTTTCAGGATGACGTCAAGCTGATCGACTACGTAACCGATGACCTGCTGTACGGCAACCAGATAGAATTCAAGATTGAGCGCGACAAGATTATCCCTATCAGGAAATAGGGCGCGATTTACCGGCAAGCATCTATTATTTCTTCTTCTCAGGCCGCCATTGCCAGTAAAAGTAAGGAAAGATGGGCAGCGGAAAGTTCTGTCTGGCATCGATGTCGGGGAAGGCTGCATTTATGGCTACCAGCTCGATACGCAGGCTTCTGATAAAGCCCGCCCGGCTGCGGTAAAAAGGGGCTACACGGAAGCCGTAGGTGAGTTGGCGCTTGCGTGGCACATTTTCGAGGTAGATAAGGGTGGCTCCATAGCTATAGCCGATATGATAGCTGATCCACGGTGAGGGCCGGAAGTCGATGCCAATGGCAAAATTGGGATTCCAGCGATTACTGAAGCTGGCTGTTTTAAGATTTGTTGTATCGTTGTTTTGCATTATCAGCTCCCCGATGTAGTCGGCTCCGGCCGAGAGATTGAGGTACCATTTGTCACCTATCCGGTAGCCGATACTGGGCTTGATATGAAAATAGGAGCCGTTTTCCCAGACGGTCAGAGCCGGGGTGGAAAAGCGCTGCAGGGTATCCCAGAAGTGCACAAACATAGCTTCCACACCAATGGTGGGCAGCCAACCTTGCTGGTGGTTGAAACGGTAGCGGAAATTGAAACTGGGAATAGGGCGCTTGAGCTCGGAGAATACCCCGAAAATCCACGGCAGTAAGTCTATCTGGGCGGTGAGCTTATCGGTGATGCCCACAAAGGCCCAACTGGGAAACGGCAGGGTTTGTATCGACTGGGCGTAGATCCACTCGCCCTTGCGCAGCGTGTAGGGTGTAATGATATCCACCGGATGCAGGTAGGGCTCCTCGTTCAGGGGCTTGCTCCTGGAGGTGGAGGGTGCCTGGCCGCAAAGGGACAGGGGCAGCATCAGGGCTATGACTACAATAAAATGTTTTGTTGGCAACTGGAAAAAATTAGATGTTTTGACGCTTAAATATCAAAAAAATTTTGCAATGTGGAATGGTTGGTGAAAAATGTTAAGGTGGTTGGGCTTTTTAATTACTTGGCTTTCAAAAGGGCAGTATTCTTAGCAGTTGCAGGAGTATCCACATCATGATCAGATTTACTATGCCGAAATCTATAACCCTGATATTCTTCATGCTTAGAATAGTGCCAAGCAATGCGGTGATAAACGTAATTACCGGTACAAACCAAAATACATCCAGAATGCTCAGTTTGGGTCCGATATTCAGCGCATTGCCTTGTTCATCTTTTACTTGCGCCCGGGTTACCAGTCCTATCAATCGTGTTACCTCCAGGGCAATACTATCACCCGGCCGGTAGGCCTCCATATGCCAAACCTTTACCGGAAACTTATAGTGCTGCGTAACCACCAGACTTGATTCACACTATGGTGCATAACGCTTAATTTGATATTGACCACCGGTTAAAATAAGTTCCCGCTCTCTGGATAGGATGGTTTCATGCTTTACCTGCCGGGGCAGCAGCAAATCAATGCCAAGCAAAGTGGTAAACAGCAGGGTGAGGTAGGTTGCCCACTTGCAGCAAAGGGTAAAAATAGCTTTATTATTGATATGCAGACTCAATGTGGTTGGCTTAATAAGGGGAAAGGTAATGAATTATGCGGGGTTACTTTAGATGCCGGTCAATAATCTCAATAAAACCTTTGATATCACTTTCCCAAGGCAGAGTTTCAGTAAAATTGTCAACTATCTTGCCGTTTTTCACGATGAAATGTGTGGGATAGGTGATGATGTTGAATAATCTGTCAAATTCTCTTTTGTCAATTCCGGCTATTGTTCGATAGCCGGTTTCGCCATGCCTTTTCAGATAATTGCTGGCGGCACGCTTGCTGGCTCTGCAAAAACCAATAAAAACTACTTGGTTGGAATTTTTGTAATGTTCGGTTACTTTTTTCAGGGCTTTTTCTTCTTGTTTGCAACCTCTGCATCCGATTATCCAAAAATTTATTACAACTGTTTTGTCAAAAAATATGCTTTCTGGTATGGTGTCACCGTTGATATCTACATAATCATTTGCCGGAAAATCAGCACCGATCTCTAATCCGGTGAAGTTTCTTAGATATGCGATTCTTTTCTGAAAGTTTGATTTCCATACAGCGGAGTCAGCTATGATATCCCGGGTTCGTTGTTTCCACTCTGCTCCTTTTTTGGGTACTGAATCGAATATTATTTCTTGAGCGTAGGCGCTGCTAAGTAGAGAATAAAATTGGACAGAAAGGATTATAAGTCCAATTCTAACAACACCAAGATTTTGTAATTCCTGTTTTTGTTGTTTTATTTCCGACAATATATATTCTCTACTTATCATTCATTTTGCGTTTAAGCAAATATACCAATTTTGTATTTGAAAAATGCCTTTGGCCAGCCGTTATACCTTACTCATTTCTGACAAGGTTCATTACTTCCAGGGCTTTGTACCAATAG
>WFNR01000160.1 GCA_015488485.1 Cyclobacteriaceae bacterium
GGCGGCAGCATTATCTTCCCGGGGGGAGCAAGTATTATTAATAATGGTGGGCGCGATGTTTTTCTGGTGGCGGTGGATACCATCTCAGGTAATGAACAAATGAGCACCGGCATAGGTGGCAGTACGGACGAAGAAGCCTATGCGCTTGCCATCAAGAACAACAGTGTGCTTATAGCCGGCAAATACAACAGTATTGATTTTATGTTTGCCGGTACTTCCATCGGAGTACCCGGCACACAGAGTTCGCCTTTCCTGGCAGCTACCGACTTAAGTGGTACCGAATTGGCAGGTGCGGCCATCACTACCACCACCAAAGGCCTGGCTACCGGGCTGGCAGTTGACCCAGCCAGCAATAATGTCTTTATCAGCGGCTACTATATAGATGGTATTTCCTTTGACAATATCAAATATTACTATCAGAAAGATTTTACTTTGTTTCTCCACCTTTTTCAATTTGATGAGAATGGCCCTAGCCTAATCCCCGATCTGCCCATAACGGCCGATAAAGGAGAAGTGTTGATAGACCAGATGGCACTTGATCAATCGGATAATGTTTTTGTGGCCGGCAAGCTTGACGGCACCGTGTGGGTGGATGGCACGGTTTTATCATCTGCCGAAATTGATGACGACCCGCTTTTCAATCCCAAAGGAGATTTGGTAGTAGCCAAATTCGATGGTAGTGGTACCTTACAATGGGCCAGTGTTATTACCAGCCAGGGATATGATTTTGTCAAAGACATCACCACAGACGGGCGGGGCAGTGTGTACTTGCTGGCGCAAATAAGTTCACAACCTACTGTAAATGGCACCCCGCTTACTACCAGCGATGTAGGCGAAGTGATCTTTAAATTTGACGGCACCACCGGTAACCTGTTGTATAGCTACCCAATGGCCTTGCCGGTCGGTAGCGCAACCAATGCCATCCAGGGCAACAACGACCCGGGATCAGAAGTCCTCTATATAGGCGGCACTTACACTGGCACAGCCGATTTCCAGGGTACAGCCATCGGCCCGGCTACCAACAACGATTTTTTTCTGGTAGCGGTCGATGCCAGCGGCAACATTATCCCTTCTTTGGTATTTACCGATAGTGGCGGTGAGAATGATGACGAAATCACTGCCCTGGATAAAGTGCCCAACGGCCCGTTGATGGCTGCCGGCAATTCCAACTCGGTCAATCTGTCGTTTGGAGGCTTCGACCTGAGCGGCAATGCCAGCGATGGCAATGATATTTTTATCATCAGGGCCGATGTGGACGCGGTAAACAATGTTTTTGATGTAGTTGATGGTATCAGAGATGGCGGGGCCGAAGATCAGGTTGTTAATTTTCTGGCAGTAAGTGACCAGGCGGTATTCGTAGCCGGTGATTTGCTCTTGAACGGAACTTTCAGTGGCACTACACTAAATAACGAGCCTTCCGGAGGATCGCAGTTTCTGGTAGCCTACGGCCTGTCAGGCGGTTTTCTGAATGGGCTGATGTTTGCCAAAGAAATGTATTCCTCCCCAGACCCCAGTTTCTATATCAAAAACATTGCCATTGACGGCAACTCTTATTTCTATGCTATTGGCGACCATAGAGACGTCCTGCCGATTAACATCGGTACCGCCTCACTGGTGAAATCGGGTGACAGCGATGCTTTCCTGGTGAGCCTTACTCAAACAGGAGCAGTTAGTTATGCTACCGTACTGGGAGGCAATTACTCCGTTGGCAGTGAAGGTTATTATGGTACCGACTGGGGGGCAGACCTGGCCGTCAATAGCCTGGGCGAAGTCTGGCTTACCGGGGGGCTAGCCGTAACCGGCTACTCTTTCGGCTCTTTCAACCTGCAACCAGCCAGTAGTGAAGCCCCCAATTATAAAAAAGGCAGCGACTCATACCTGGTAAAAACAGCCCCGGACGGAGCAACGGCTGCTACAGCTCAAATCTACTGGACAGAAAGCTTAAACAGTAGCATTCGCCAGGCCGACCTGGACGGCACCAATCCACAAAGCATTCTCAGTACCAGTTTTGAGCCGAAGGGCATTGCTGTTGACACCCTGAATAACCAACTTTACTGGAGCAATAATAATGGCCGGATATTAAGAGCGGACATAAGTGCCGGCAGTCTGCTCAATGAAACAATTGTGATAGATGAATCTGGGGTGTTATTAAACCGTCTGAATCTCGATATAGAACTGGATATTCCCAACAATCGCATCTACTGGGTAAGCAACTGGGATGGCAGCATCAAAACTGCCGACCTGTCAGCCGCTGACCCCAACACCACTGTACAGGTATTGGTAAGCGGCCTGCCCAATCCGCGTGGCCTGGCACTAGATCCGGCCAATGGAATCCTTTACTACTCCACCAACGACACCACCGGTGCAAAAGATAATGTTGCCGCCATCAATCAAATTAATACCGATGGTAGCGGCAACTTTTTTTTATACAGCTCCCAGGCCAATGGCATTAACTACATGTACAATGACCTGGAACTGGATACCAGCACCGGTATTTTATACTGGAGCGCTGCCGAAGATGATATGCAGAATGTTGGCCATATCCTCTACGGCCTTGTGGCTGACCTGGCCGGCACTATTACTACCATTACTTCTTATGGCGAAACCTGGGGGTTGGAGCTCGATGTTGATAACAACACCATGTACTGGATAGACCGGGGTATTGTCTCGTTCGAACCACCCCGGCTTATCAGCTCGGCACTGGATGGTACCGCACAAACTGTGCTGCTCTCCGGCTCTCCCGATCTGGGCGATCCCGGTTTTTTGGCTCTTGTCCTGCCAACTACGGGCGCTACTGTTTGTGCCTCGCCTCCCACAGCTAATGCCGGGACTGATCAGGTTATATGTGAGGGGGATACGGTCGCCTTATCCGGTACCATTGGCGGTGCCGCTACCTCAAGTACATGGTCAACCAATGGCGATGGCACCTTCGATGATGCCACCCTGCTCAATGCCGTATATACGCCCGGCACCAACGATATCAGCAATGGCACAGTAACCCTCACCCTCACTACCGATGACCCCGATGGCACCGGGCCCTGCACGGCCGCTACCGATCAGCTCGTTATTACCCTGGAAACACCGCCTACCGTAAATGTGGGGGCCGACCAGAATATATGTCCGGCCGATGTGGTAACCCTCAATGCTACCATAACCGGCCCGGTGGTTTCAGCAACCTGGAGCACTAGTGGTGACGGTAGTTTTGCCGACCAGGCCGCAGCTTCTACCACCTATACGCCCGGCACTGCTGATATAGCCAGCGGGGTGGTCACCCTTTCATATACAGTAACCTCCGGGAGTTGTCCGGCCGTAGCGGATGTGTTGGTAGTCGCCATCAGTCAGCCCATCACCGCTGCTGACCAGGCTGCCAGTGTACAAGTACAGGTAGCCACAAATATAGACGTAACCACCGGGGGCACCTTTAATACCGGTGATGTACTCACCATCACTATAACCGGCAGTCCGCAAAAAGGTACGGCTACCGTCAATAACGATGGCACCATCACCTATACGGCTAATAGTGGCACAGTGGGTAGCGATAATATCGCCTACCAGGTTTGTAATCAGTGCAACCAGTGCGACAATGCCGTAGCCGTGATTACCATCTTAAATGACCCGCCTGCCGGCAATATACCTCCGGCCACCACCATTGCCGGTAAGCCGGTAACTATCGATGTGCTGAACAGGATTGTAGATATCAACAACAATATTGATCTGTCATCATTAAGGGTGGTGGTACCTCCTGCCAGTGGAGCCGATGCCTATTTCGACAGCAATAACAACCTGGTGGTAGACTATACCGGGGTAACGTTTGTGGGAACCGATGAACTTACCATCGAGGTATGCGATACCGATGGACTGTGTACCACCTTTGTAATACAAATAGAAGTGGCTGCACCGGGCGTAACGGTATTCAATGCCGTATCGCCCAATGGCGATGGCAAGCACGATTTTCTTTATATTGAAAATGCCGAGTTTTTCCCTGATAACCAGGTGCGGATTATGAACCGTTGGGGTACCGTGGTATTTGAAGTGAAAGGCTATAACAATAGCTCGGTGGTATTTGACGGCCGAGCCAATAAGAACGGTTCGGGGGAGCTGCCGGCCGGCACCTATTACTACCACATTACCCTGGGGGATGCTACCGGCTCCACCTATGAGGGCTTCTTTGTACTCAGGCGCTAAGATTTAAAGTGTGTCCACCCTTGCGCCTGCAAGGGTACCAGGGTATTGTTTTTGGTAACCAGGCCCGGGCGGTCATCGCCCTTTGCCATGTGGCCGATAAAATGAATATCGGCATGCTTTTTCAGCTTGTCGTAATCAGCCTGGCGCACCGTAAAGAGCAATTCATAGTCCTCGCCACCATTGAGCACGCAGGTTACCGGATCGAGGTTGAACTCCACAGCCGCCTCGTAGGTCTGGTTGTCGATAGGCAGGTTTTCTTCATATACCCGCAGCGCCATCTTGTTGTGCTTACTCAGGTGCAAGAGCTCAGAGGCCAGGCCGTCACTCACATCAATCATGGCGGTAGGCACCACGCCCAGGTCGCGTAGCTCATGCACAATATCCATACGGGCTTCCGGCTTAAGCTGGCGGCCAACCATGTATTCATATTTGTCGAGCTTGGGCTGCATATCAGGGTTAGCCATATACACTTGCTTTTCGCGCGCCAGCACCTGCAAACCCATATAGGCGCCTCCCAGATCACCCGTAACACAGATGATTTCTTTGTCGGAGGCTCCTGAACGTAAGGTGAGCTTATCCTCTTCCACATAACCCACAGCCGTAACCGAGATAAACAAGCCGGCAGCCGAGGAAGAGGTATCGCCCCCGATCAAATCGATATTGTATTCATCGCAGGCTGCCCGTACACCGGCATAGAATTCATCTATCGCCTCCAGCGAAAAGCGGTTGCTTACGGCCAGGTTTACGGTAATATGTGCCGGTATGGCATTCATAGCGGCAATATCCGATACATTAACCACTACTGCCTTATAACCCAGGTGCTTGACGGGAAAATACGACAAGTCGAAATGAATGCCCTCGGTAAGCAAATCGCTACTAATTACCGTAAGCTTGTCGCCACCGGTATCCAGCACGGCTGCATCATCGCCAATTCCCACCCGGGTGTCGGGCTGCCGGTCGGTAAACTGCCCTGCAATACGGTCGATAAGGCCGAATTCGCCCAGCTCCTGTAATTCAGTGCGTTTATTTTGATTTTGATCTTTTTCCTTAGCCATATTAATTCTTTTCCTGGCAAAGCTCGGCCAGCACACCATGTAAACCTTTAGGATGTAAAAAGTTAATCAGCATATTATCGGCCCCGGCCTTGGCCCGGTCGTTAAGGATGACAAAGCCCTGCTGACGCAAACGCTCAGATTCTCCCTCCACATCAGATGTACCAAAGGCGATATGGTGAATACCTTCACCTCTTTTTTCAATAAAGCGGGCAATGGCCGAATCTGACCGGGTAGCCGCCAACAGTTCTATTTTTACTTCGCCAACCTGGTAAAACAAGGTGGTCACCCCTTCCGATTCTACAGTTTCCTCTTTATAGGGCTCCTGGCCCAAAAACCGGGAAAAGGTTTGCCTGGCTTCCGCCAAATCGCGTACGGCAATGCCGATATGCTCGATTTTGTTCATATTTTGTTTAATTTTGTCCACTGCGCAGACAATAGCAACAAAGATAAGGGCTATTTCGTAAGGATTAGCGGAACTATGGAACAAACAACCGACATACACGTAGAGCTGGCCAGAATCCAGAAGGAGATACAAAACCACCTGGGGCTTTCCAGCAGCTCGGTGGTCTTCAACTATGCCGATGTGGATGGCAAAGTAAAGTTGGATATGATCACCATCAATCCGCGGCACAACCAGTCTTTTTTGTTTCATAGCGTAACCGGCTACGACAAGTTGGATGCCCTTAAAAAACTGCTGGATTATGTAAAGAGTTACCGCGAAAAAGAGAGTCCCTATACCATTCAGTGGGCCATGAAGGGCGACAAGGAACTGCACACTTCGTATTTCCGGGCCAGCAATGTGTATGAGGCGCTGGACAAGCTATACTATGGTCGTGATATGAACAGCATCACCGTATTCAGTGTGGTGCTTAATCCCATATCATAACAATAAACAAACCGCTAACTATGATCAAGATTACCGATAAAGCCAAAGAAAAACTCATTGAACTCAAAGAAAAGGAAGGCCACCCCGCCAGCTACAACCTGCGGGTTGCCGTTAAAGGTGGTGGCTGTTCGGGCCTGATGTACGACCTGCATTTTGACGGGGAGGTATCTGACAAAGATGAGGTTTTTGAAGACAAGGGTATCAAAATCCTGGTGGACAAAAAGAGCCTGCTTTATCTGCTGGGCACTACGCTCGATTATTCTGATGGTCTCAATGGCAAGGGCTTTCAGTTTATCAATCCGAATGCCTCACGCACTTGTGGTTGTGGTGAGAGCTTTGCCGTTTGATAAGAATATGATTCAGCAAAAAAGGGCTAACCTGCAGGTTAGCCCTTTTTATTTACAAATATTCTAAATCCTACAAAACAATACCGATAAACGACTTAAAGGCTATACCCATCAGGCCGGTTATCAGCATGGTAATGCCCAACCCCTTAAGGCCGTCCGGTACGTTGGAGTATTTGAGTTTTTCGCGTATGGCTGCCAAAGCCACAATGGCCAGCATAAAGCCCATGCCGGAGCCGGCCCCGAATACGGCCGCCTCTGCCAGGGTATAATCGCGTTGTACCATAAAGAGCGACCCACCCAGAATAGAGCAGTTTACGGCAATCAGCGGCAGAAAGATTCCCAGCGCGCCATAGAGGGCAGGAGTGAATTTCTCTACCACCATCTCTACCAACTGCACAATAGCGGCAATAATGGCAATAAACATGATAAATTGCAGAAACTCCAGGTTGATGGTTTCAAAAGCCGGGCTGATCCAGGTAAGCGCTCCCTCTTTCAGAATATACTCCTGCACCAACCAGTTAACCGGGGCAGTAAGCCCCAGCACAAAGACTACCGCAGCACCCAGGCCAATAGCCGTGCTTACTTTTTTTGATACCGCCAGGAAAGAACACATGCCCAGGAAGTAGGCAAAGATCATGTTGTCTATAAATATCGACCGGATTCCAAGATTAATCAGTTCCATCGTTCGCTGTTTTTAGTGTTCTACATAACCGGTTTTGGTGCGCTGTATCCAGATCAGGATGCCCAGTACCATAAAAGCCCCAATAGAGTCAATAAACAAACTATTGGTAGGCATAATTGAGGCATCGTAAATTTGGTGGTTGAAGACAGAGCCGGAGCCAAGCAGTTCGCGGAAGAAAGCCACTGTCAGAATCACCCAGGCATAGCCAAAGCCGCTACCCAGGCCGTCCAATACCGAATCCCAGGGTTTATTGCCCATAGCAAAGGCTTCCAGGCGTCCCATTACGATACAGTTGGTGATAATCAACCCTACAAAAGCGCCCAGCACCTTATACATTTCATAATTATAGGCTTTGAGCACTTCACTCACCAGGGTCACGAAGGTGGCTATTACCCCCAACTGCACGATAATCCTAACCCGCCCCGGAATGAGGTTGCGCAACAAAGAAATAATCAGATTGGAAAATACAATAACAAATACCACCGATACCGCCATAATAAGCGTTGGTTCCATCTTTACAGTCACAGCCAGGGCCGAGCAAATACCCAGCACCTGCACGGTAATCGGGTTGTCGTCATTGAGCGGATCGAGCACAAACTTGCGTCTGCGCTTCGAAAACAACGGCTCAGACTTTTTGGTAGTTGCGGTAGGTTCTAATACTTCGGTACTCATAGCGCAGCTTGTTGATTTTTGGTTTTCAGCAGGAATGGCTTGTAGCATTCCAGATAATCCTTGATCATGGCATTTAACCCTTTGCCGGTAAGGGTAGCCCCTGACATGCCATCTACTTCGTGTGGGCCAAACAGCGAAGGGTCTTTCTTTTCACCCTTCAGCATCACTACCGACACGAGTTCATCACCTTCAAATATCTTTTTGCCTTTAAAACGATCCTGTATCTCTTTGGTTGCAATACGTGCCCCCAGCCCCGGGGTTTCCTGCACATGACCAAACGAAACGCCTTTAATTGTATTCATATCGGCTTCAAGGGCTATGTAGCCATAAATTTTATTCCACAGGCCATTGCCGTACATCGGGAAGATGTAGGCATCTACTTTATTGGCATCCTGTTCATTCATTAACATAAAAACAGGTAGCAAACGTTCCGAACAGGGCTTTTTAGAATACTTCAACACATTTACATTTTCCGGGATAATCTTGTTGCCCTTTTCATCCGTTTCTACCACATTGCCCTGGGCGTCCACCACAAACGAATGAATACGCTTATCGTAAATACCCAGTACATCGTCTTTTTTCTTGTCAATATCCATTACCGCACTGAGTATCTGCGATTTGGTGTCCAGCTCAATAGATTTCTTCTGGGCCGGCCCCAGCAATTGCGAAGCCAGCGACAGCACCCCGCCAATGATGATGGTCATAATGGCGGTAAAGACGAGAATGTAAGTGTTAGACCGTTGCACGTTTCAATCTTCTTTTTTTGTTGGCGCCCACTACGAAATAATCGATTAGCGGAGCAAAAACATTCATCAATAATATAGCCAGCATTATCCCTTCGGGATAAGCCGGGTTCAAGACCCTGATGATAATCGTTAAGATACCTATCAGGGCACCGTAAATCCACTTGCCGGTATTGGTCTGAGCAGCCGTAACCGGATCGGTAGCCATAAATACGATACCGAAGGCCAGGCCGCCCATTACCAGATGGTATTCAGGCGGCATTTGCATATAAGGGTTATGACCGATGATATTAAACAACCAGGCCAAACCGTAGGCTCCGGCAAAGGCGCTCAGCATAATGCGCCAGCTACCCACTCCGGTAGCTATCAGAATTACCGCTCCCACCAGTATCCACAGGGTAGAAGTCTCTCCTATTGAGCCAGGCATCAGCCCGTAAAACATATTGGCGAAACTGTACATATCGCTGTGCTCCGCCAGGGCCGATACTACGCTCTGGCCGCTCTCCAGGGTGGCTGCGGCAATGGCCAGCGGGGTAGCACCCGAGAAGCCGTCAACCGGAGTGTGGCCACCCAGGTACACCCATACCTGGTCGCCCGACATATAAGCCGGATAAGCAAAATACAGGAAAGCACGGGCTACCAGCGCCACGTTGAGCACGTTCATGCCGGTGCCGCCAAAGGCTTCTTTGGCTATGACCACGGCAAACACACAGGCTACTGCTACCTGCCACAAGGGTATGGTAGGCGGCAACACCAGGGGTACCAGTAAGCCGGTAACCAGGTAGCCCTCGTTGATCGGGTGCTGGCGAATGACCGAAAAGGCAAACTCGGAGATAAACAGCCCGAATACATAAGAAACGATAATGATGGGCACTACGCGCTGAATACCTACCCACCACAGATCCCAGCTACTGCCAGGCTCTAGACCGGTAGCCTGATAGTACTGGTACCCCACATTATAGGTACCGAACACCAGTGCCGGCAGCAGGGCGATGATCACCGTCATCATAAAGCGCTTCAAGTCAACGGCATCACGTATTTGCACGCCTTTGTTGCGTGTGGTATCGGGTGGTACAAACAAAAAGGTTTCCACCGACTCGAACAGGAAGTAGTATTTTTCCAGTTTCCCGCCTTTCTCAAAATGCGGCTTTACCTTGTTAATGGCGTTTAATAGAAATTTCATATCCTGCTAATGACTTAACTATATTGCATTAAATCCAGACCCTCCCGGAGAATAGCCTGGATGTCATGTTTCGAAACATCCACAAATTCGCACAGCGCAAAATCTTCCTCGATAACCTCATAGATTCCCAGGGCTTCCATCTCATCATAATCCTCCGCCAGAATAGCCTTGAGCAAATAGGTAGGGTAAATATCCATGGGCGTAACCCGCTCGAATACCCCGGTTTGCACAAAAGCCCGTGGCTCACCGTGCATATTGGTGTCCAGCACATACTCCTTGCTTGGCGGATTGAGGAATGACAGCAGACCGAAAGCACGTGAAAAGCTGAGATCCTTAAAAGTAGGCAGTATCCAACCGAAGAGTTTCGGTTTATCACCTTCGGGTAGCACGGTAAACTGATGGTGATAATAACCGAGGTGTCCCTTTTCCTCTAAGCGCTCACCGGTAAGCACGTTGCCGCTCACATAGCGTACATGATCATTTTTCAGGTTATCCTGCACAAAGCGGCCTATGCAAGCACCACTGTAAGTCTTGTAGTACTGCGGGTTGGCTACTTCCGAGCCGGTAAGGGCAATTATCTTGCTGGTATCGTACTTGCCGGTACTAAACAATCTGCCTATCTGAATAACTCCATAAGGATTAAGCGTCCACACCAGATCGTTTTTACCTATGGGAGCGATGTGATGAATTTGCACCCCTACATTGCCTACCGGATGTTTACCGTAAAACTTGTTAATTTCCACCCCATCCAGGTTGTTGTACAAGGGGTTCACTTCACCCTTGCCATCCACTCCTATGCGGATGCGGCCGCTGGTAAATTTCTTGAGTACTTCAATACCGGTTTTGAAATTCTGCTCTTCGCCTTTAAAAATAAAATTATAATCGGGCGCCAGCGGATGACTGTCGAAGCCGCTGATAAAGATATCACGTGGTGTTTCTTCCGGATTGGCCACCACACCATAGGGGCGTTGTACGATCTGCGGCCACACGCCTGCCTTGAGCATTTGCTCCTGCAACTCTTCGCGGCTGGCATTGCTTAGTTCGGAAGCACTATATGACTTGAAACTCTCATATTCAAATTCCTTATCTGCCAGGATGACTATTTCCAGCAGCTTGCGCTTTTCTCCACGTTTTATCGCCACCACTTCACCACTTACCGGAGCCGTATAAAGTATGTTGTCGTGCCTTTTGTCAATCAACACGGGGGTGCCGGCTTTTACCGTTTCGCCCTCCTGCACCAACACCTTGGGCCGCAACATGCCGGGAAAATCGGTGGGTTTTACAGCGAATGTTTCCGGTTGTGAGACTTCTGCTAATTTCTTTTCGGCCTTGCCGGCCAGGTTAATGGTAAACCCTCTTTTTAGCTTAACCGATTTTGACATTTTATCAATGGGTTTGTAATAGCTGTAAGTCGGGCAAAAATACTAAATAAAATGTTCAATAAACCAGCATCCGGCCAATGAAATAATCAGAAAAACAAGTATTTTTCTCAATGTTCCTGCCACCGGCTTTTCCTAAGCTATATCAGGTGAAATAACCCCGTTTTGCCAAATAAAATATTGGCTGCTTATCTGCTTGCGGGCCGCCAGATAAGCCTGGTAGCGCGGGTGAAATGCCTGACGATAGGCAATAGCCTGATCATACTGTTGCCACAGGCCCAGACACAGCTCGCACACTTCGCGCACAGCATGGGTGCTGCCGCTGTTGGCCGTGCGGTAATCGGCCAGGTTATGACGCTCTATATAACTATTGAGTAATGGGCTACCCGGCCGGTTTACCAGCAGGCGCAGGGCCACCCGTCCGGCCAGACCCAGATCCAGCACATCATCAAAAACAAAGGCAAGCTCTTCCTGCTTTAGGCCAAACTGGTGCTCCAGCGGCTCCAGCACGGCCAGCTTATCGGGTATTTTGCGAAACACCGCCTGGTAGTGCTCACGCCCGGCCAGATAAACAGCAGCCGGATTGTACTCTCCGGTAACCAGAAATACCGGCAATACTTCTCCGGTACGCAAAAAATAACCGAAGCGCAGCATATTGATACCCATGCTGTCGGCCTCGGAAAACGGGCTGCCCCCCTCGCCTGCCTTGACAGCATTGTTAAACACCCCGTCCCAGTCGAAAATAAAAGCCCGCACCTGCTGCAAAGTGCCGGATAAGGCTGCCGGTGATTTGACAAAGACAGCTCCCTGATCGGTAAAAATGCGGGCGATATCCTGGCTATCGTTGCCCACTTCTATTGCAGATCCTGAATATCCAGTTGGCCTACCACCTGGTCGCCATTCATCACCATCAGGTTATCTACACCTTTTTCATGAAACACCTTGGAGGCTTCATAAAGCAGGGCTTCTCCGTCAATGGTAATGGGGGTTTTAAAAGTCAGTTCCGACAATTTCTTTTCCACAGCGCCATGTCCTTCCTGTTCGATCAGGCGCCTCAGGTCACCATCGGTAAAGGTGCCCACCAGCTTGCCGTCATCATCTATCACACCCACACAACCGAAGCCCGATTCGGTCATCTTCACCAGGGCATTGGTAATCGGCTCATTTACATTTACCAGCGGATTTTTGCCCGACAGCATGTCTTTTACCTTGGTGGTCATCAGTTTGGTATGCTCTACAAACTGGGCGATACCCAGATCGGTTAGACTGTTGCTGGTAAGCATTTTCATCACCTTCCAGGGAATGGTGCACACATGCACCCCGGCATTAAGGGCATTGCGTACATGCTCGGGGTGGCGTACCGAGGAGAACATCACTTTGGCATCGTAGCCGTAGGTTTCTACCGCATCTACACACTGCTCTACCAGGTCGAGGGCGTTATGGCCCTGATCCTGCAGGCGCCCGACCAGCGGACAGATGAAATTGGCTCCGGCCTCCAGTGCCATATAGGCCTGCTGTACGGTATAAATCAGATGTACATTTACCAGATAGCCTTTATCGCGCAGCATTTTGCAGGCGCGCACGCCTTCCAGCGATACCGGCACTTTAAATACCGTCTTTTCCTTGTCGAGGCCCAGGGCCAGTTGGCGCTCGGCTTCGGCCACTACCTCTTCGGCCGTATCGCCCAGGGCTTCTATTTGCAGAATGGGGGCGATTTTCGATAGCTCTACAATAAGACCGTCAATGTCGGTTACGCCATCGCGGTGCATAAAGGTGGGCGTAGTGGTAAGCCCCTTGATAAATCCCAGCTTAAAAGCCTCTTTTATTTCCGCCAGATTGGCCGAATCCAGATATAATTCCATAGTTTGTGCCGATTAATTGCTAAATATTTAAAACGAGGGCAAAATTACATCATTTCACCATTAGGCTATATGCCATGAGCAATAAAACACCACTACTTGGGCGCCCGGCTGTCAGAACTTATTTTTGCCCACACAATATTCCGGCCGCATGCCTTATCTATACGATATCATCATCCTTACCGACCAACGCTATGTAAACCCGGCCGTACGGGACGAATACATTGCTAACCTGCTGCAGGAAGACCGGCTGGTGGCCGAGGCTTTGCAGGCACACGGGCTGCGCGTAGGCCGCCAGGGCTGGGACAACCCCGATTTCGACTGGCGTACTACCCGAATGGCGCTGTTTCGCACTACCTGGGATTATTTCAACCGGTTTGCCGAGTTCCGTGCCTGGTTTGCACGCGCCCGTCAGCAAACCCAGCTTATCAACCGCCCCGGTCTGATAGAATGGAACCTGAACAAGCGATACCTGCTCGATTTGCAACAAAAGGGTATCCGTATCGTACCCACCACCCTGCTGGAAGCCGGCAGCTGTCTTGATCTGGCGCAATTTGTTGCCCAACAAGGCTGGCCGGAAGCCATTCTGAAGCCGGCCGTATCGGGTGCAGCACGCCACACCTACCGCTTTACCGCGCAGGAAGCGCCCCGCTACCAGCAGGTTTTTGACCAATTATTGGCCAGGGAGGCCCTGTTGCTGCAGCCCTTTCAGCCCAGCGTTTTGCAATGGGGCGAGGTAGCGCTTATGTTCTTTGGGGAGCACTATAGCCACGCCATCCGCAAGATGGCCAAACCGGGAGATTTCCGCGTGCAGGACGACTTTGGCGGCACGGTAACCCCTCACCAGCCAGGCAGTGCGGAAATAGAACTGGCCACCAGGGCCATCCGTGCCTGTCCGCAAGTGCCGGTGTACGGCCGGGTGGACCTGATCAATGACCGAGATGGCCGGCCGCAGGTATCGGAAGTAGAGCTTATAGAGCCGGAGCTATGGCTGCGCTATAAGCCGGAAGCTGCACAGTGGCTGGCCGCACGGCTGGTAGATACGGCCCGCCAGCACAACTGGCTTTAGACAGAGGGAACAACCAATGCAAAAAAGAAAACTCTACTTTGTTGGTTTCAGTAATAAAGGCATCCAATTTGTTGTCTGTTGCATTGTTGTCTATCAAACTTAAAACATCTATACCTGAAACATCTCAAAGAAACTTGCTTTAAGATACTTTTGGCTAGTTACAATTTTGGGCTTTTGCTAACCAATCTTCATCAAAAATAAAAGTAAGTGAAAACTCCGTTTGTTCTTCCACTCCATTTACATAGTTTTCATACTCAGGTAATTTAAAAACCCCATTGCCTTCTTCTCTGGTAAAGGATAAGCATTGGTTGGTAGCAAATTTAATACCTACAGAATCGGCAGGCGAACTTTGCCTTCCTGTAAATGGCTCTCCGCTTAAACTGTTAGCAATATAAGTATATGAGGCTTTATCTGCCAAATAAACGATGGTGTCAACATACCTGTTCTTTACAGCCATTTGCAATTGTAAACCAGACTCGTTTTTATAGGTGTATGTGGCTTTTTTAAAAGGAAAATCGACTTTACATGTACTTAAAATTAATATAAGCACAGCCATTTTAATTCCATTCCGCAAATAGCGTATCCAATTCATCACTTGCACATAGTTGCTAAATCAAAATCCTGTTCTTTAAACGTATAGTATAAGGTAAAAACAATTTGGGTTTCTATGCCGGCAGAATAATTATCGTAATTCTTGAATTTAAAAACCCCATTGCCATCAATCCCATTTGTTTCGTTATAATAGTTAACAATACATTTGGTATCCTTTTTAATAATTACCGAATCACCTGTTATGGCCGCTTTGACCTCGGAGTAAAACGGGAATGCAAATTCGCTTTTCATTTGGAAAGCAAGTGAATCGCCAACTGGAATAACATAACTATTTACAATAATTTCACCTCGTAGTTCACTTAATTTCCTATCATAAATCTCCATCAAGATATCATCTGATGTATTATTGACATAGATGTAGTTACCGGTTTTTAGATTAGGTTCAATAGTCTTTTTACATTTGGTGAAAGACAATATTACCATAAAACTAATCCCAATAATCAAATAGCGCATCCAATTTGTTTTCTGTTGCATAATTAATTACAAGGTGCTGCCTCATTATATTGTTCTTCTGTAAAACGGTAGGTAAATTCGAAATGGTTATTTTTTATGCGTCTTTTTTCATAGTTCACTAAATTGGTCGGCCCCTCATTTTCATTGTAAAACAGACACAAAGAATCATTAAACACTGTATATACTTGCGTATAGTCACCCTGAAAATCTTCTAAAAACCCCTGACAACAGGATTCTATTTTCTCATTCTTATCTCCTCCCGTACCAACTCTAATTACCGTATCACTCGTAAATTGTTCTAGCTGTAGCAACCCTGAGTAATTTACAGCATGTTCGGTTTCATTTATAAATATAAAATCTGCTTGCAGAAAGTATTCAACCCTTTTTCTGCATCCCAATTGCCAGCTAAACAGTAAAGTGCTAATTCCAATAATCAAATAGCGCATCCAATTTGTTTTCTGTTGCATTGTTGTATTTGTTTTTAATGTTATCTCTCCACCCGTTCCATTTTTTTTCACCTATTAAGGCATCTTCGATTTGGCGTATGGTGTAACCAGTCACATCGTCAAACCTCAAATCCTCTGATCCTTTATTTTGATTCACCGGCATCCCTGTTATTTGATCTATTGGTGCAGCAGCATCAATCATGTCAATCACAACTTGGGTGTAATTAGGTCTTTTTGTAGCCCCGCCAGAATAGTTCGGGTAAATCATTCTTGTTAGTTCCCATTGCACCCCCCTTGCCCAACTTTCAGCCACTTTTAAATCGCCCGAGCAAAATACCACTCCTCCATCGCACATATTTTCATAGTTAACCTCGTCCATTGCCCAATGGCTGGCATGTGCCAACTCATGTATAGTAGTGGCATATAAGTCTACATAATTACCGCTTCCCAGGGTCATGTTATAAATCCAGATTTCAGTGGTCAGGCCTAAGAAATTACATGGGCCACAGTGACTACCCCAATCATTTGGATTATCCTCGTTTTTAGCCCTTATTTTTAAATTATTACCAAAAAAACCATTTTGAGGAGGTCTTCTTAACCCTTTAATATTTCCGTAATAGTAGTGGTGTGCTGCTCTAAATATAGTGGCATGAAATTGCGATACGCCCCCTTTAAAATTAACAGACCACCACCCGTCTTTATTAGGACCAATTGTCTCTGCAGCATCCAAAAACTTATCTCTTATGGTAAAATCGTACCTTTTCCATTTAAAACTGTATTGCACCTTACCACGAATGCCCCTTATTATATATTTTCCGTTTGCGTCTGTAATGGCATCACGGGTTTTTAAAAACCTGCGTGCTTTTACCTTTAGCCCAACTATTGGTACGTACCCTTGTACTTCATCGTCCCAAACACGCATAGTGCCCTGCGGGCAATAACTACAACTTACTCCGCCACTACTGCCTCCGCCTCCGTTCCCGCAGTCGTCTTCCGGCAATATATAGTCCAGGTTGTTTGTCAATCGCATGGCTTCATTGCTAAGCAAAATGGGTATGCATGGGTCATCAATTCTCGCAGTTGCAAATATCGGGGAGTCCTCCGGAATAAATATTTCGGAAATTATTTCATAGTCAATATTTGGGATGGGTTTATGGAGTGGAAAGGCCGTATACTGATAATTTGGCTGACCTTCCGGTATCTCGGGGTCTCTGTAGTTATTTAACCCTTCGTTAATTTCATATTCCAGCGGGTAATTATACAAATCCAATGTTGTATCAGCCTGGAGCAATTCGAATTCCACTTCAGTTTTAGGCATAAATTTGATATAATAATGTGTAGGTTCCAGGGTTAAATCTTCATCGTTTATTCTACCCTGGCTATAAAGGCCGGGTTGTATATTATCCCACGCCTGCTGCATTACTTTCAGGGTGTAAGGGTTCTCCAACTTTTTACCCAGTGTCTGAAACACATCAGTTTCAGGTATATTAAATTCTTCATGCCGGCATGAGGTAGTGCTGAAAACATAAATTACTAATGAAAGCCAATAAGGAAATGTTGAATTTTTCATATGACTCTGACATATATACATGCAATTTAATAAAATGACATAAAAAAACAAAAGGTAAAAAAATCTTTACTGTCCGGTTTAATTCAGATGCACATTTACCTGATAGTCTTTGTCGCAAAGTATTTTACAGGCACGTACGCCCACCAGCGATACCGGCACCATAAATTCCGTCTTTTCCTTTACAAATAAAAAAACCGACCCGCCTGAATGGCAGCCAGACCTGCCTAATGAAGGCTGGCACTGAGGCCGGGGATTTTTATTGATTACTGATTTTACATCGTTTTCTTAATGAAAAATCCAGACCGCTTTTTGATTTACGGGTTGTATTCCACCAGTTTTTTATCCATAGCCCGCTTTACCAGCATACCAAACATTTTGGCCAGCATATATCTTGGAGTAGTGTACTTACCCATAATATCAAACATCTTGTTACGGGCACCGGGTATCACCAATGAGTTCCTGCACAAGGCGTGTAGGCCAGTTTTAGCCACCTGTTCCGGTGTCATTTCCTTGACCGGCATTTTACCCATATCCACACCTTGCATGTGGTCAACCATGGCCGTTCTGGTCAGGCCCGGAGCCAGCACCGTTACATCTACCTTATATGGGCGCATTTCCTCCCGTAAGGCCTGCCCCAGGGCCAGGATGTACGCCTTGGTAGCAGCATAGTTGGCAAAATAAGGCACCGATTGCAAACCAAAGGTAGAGCTGATAAATAAGATACCACCCCGTTTCTGCCGGGCCATGCGGCTACCGAAGAGATGGGCCATTTGCAAGGGTACCACCATATTCAGTTGCATCATTTTAGTGTGTTCTGCCAGGTTGTTGTTCAAAAAATGGCCATGCAGTTCAAAACCGGCATTGGGTATAAGCAGCCCGATAGACAAATCGCGGGTAAAAACATCCAGTTGATGCAGGGCATCGGGAGAGGTAAGGTCCAGGGGCAAGGCAAGTACCTTTACGTTAAACCTTTTCATAATGTCTTTGGTGATTTCATCGAGCAATTGCTGCCTTCTGGCCACCAAAACAAGATTGAGCCCTTTCTGAGCCAATTGATAGGCAAAGGCTTTGCCGATACCTGAGGTAGCTCCGGTTACCAGAGCATATTCACCATACTTTTTCTTAAAATTTCTCATAATTGTTAGTTGTTTAAAAGTTTTCACAAGTAACAATAAATGGTTACCAATAGTTACCTTTGTGGTCAAATATTTATAAAATAGTAGTAACCAACAGGTAACTATCATGAGCAAATGCCTGATCAGTAATCCGCATGGCTGCCCGATTACCCATACCATGAATATCATCGGTAATAAATGGACACCGATAATTATTTATGCCCTGGGTGAAAAGAAACTCAGATTTGGTGAGATAGCGGTAAGAATAGCCGGCATCAGCCGCAAGGTGCTTACCGAGCAACTGAAGATGTTGGAGCTACGCGGTATTATCAATCGCCAGGCCTATGCCGAAATACCCCCGCGGGTAGAATACTCGCTTACCCGGAAAGGCCGTGACATCCTGCCTATATTGAATCAGCTTTGCCACTGGAGCAGGGATATAATTGTGGAAGAAGAAAAGGTGTAAAGCCCAGCGGTGGTTGTCAGGCCGCCTTGATTTTCAGCTTGTTTTTCAGGTCGTTCACCGACTGCCGTATGCGGGCGTCAATATCGAGCATATCGTTTACCGTTTGCACGGCATGGATCACCGTGCTATGGTCGCGGCCACCAAAATGATAGCCAATGGATTTTAAGGAATGGTTGGTGTATTCTTTGGAAAAATACATGGCCACCTGGCGGGCAATCACTATTTCCTTCTTACGGGTCTTGGCTTTCAGGTCTTCCGCTTTCAGATTAAAATATTCGGCCACGGTTTTTTGGATATAATCAATACCTACTTCGGTTTCGATATCATGCACGATATTCTTCATCACCTGCTTGGCCAGATCGAGGTCTATCTCCCGGCCGTTGAGCGAGGCATGGGCAATCAGCGAAATCAGCACCCCTTCCAGTTCGCGCACATTGGTATCTACCGTGTAGGCCAGGTACTCGCATACGTCCCCCGGTATCTCAATACCTTCGGCAGCCATTTTATTGTGGATTATAGCCATGCGGGTTTCAAAATCAGGCTGCTGCAAATCGGCCGATAGCCCCCATTTGAAGCGGCTTAACAGGCGCTCCTCCAGCCCTTCCAGCTCTTTGGGTGAGCGATCGCTGGTCATGATTATCTGCTTGCCCGATTGGTGCAGGTGGTTGAAAATATGGAAGAAAATCTCCTGGGTGCGCTCCTTGCCGGCAAAAAACTGCACGTCATCTATTATCAGCACATCCACCTGCAGGTAGTAGGCCTGAAAGTGCTGTATCTCATTGTTCTGTACCGCCTTGATAAACTGGTTGATAAACTTCTCAGACGACACATAGAGTACAAATTTCTCCGGCAGG
This sequence comes from Cyclobacteriaceae bacterium, assembly GCA_015488485.1. Classification (GTDB taxonomy): domain Bacteria; phylum Bacteroidota; class Bacteroidia; order Cytophagales; family Cyclobacteriaceae; genus S012-113. The sequence goes on from WFNR01000160.1 coordinate 19,577, forward strand.
TCGGCTTTGATCTTGTTGCCGATAGCCTGCACCAGGTGGGTCTTGCCAAGCCCCACTCCCCCGTAAATCATCAGCGGGTTGAAAGAGGTGATACCCGGCTTTTTAGCCACCGCATAACCGGCCGAGCGCGCCAGGCGGTTGCACTCGCCTTCGATAAAATTGTCGAAAGTATAGTTCTGGTTGAGCTGCGATTCCTGCGGGCTGGTCAGTTCATCCAGTTGAAAAGGATTATTGACCTTGGGCTTGCCGTTGCTATTGCCACCCGGCAGGTTTACCGTATAGGGTATGCCCTGCTTGGGGCCGCGGTCCACAATTACCGAGTACTCCAGCTTGGCACCTTCACCCAGCACTATGGTCAGGGCCCGCTTCAGCACATCTACGTAATGATCTTCCAGCCACTCGTAAAAAAATTGGCTCGGCACCTGAATGGTCAGGGTTTTGTTGTGCAAATGCACCGGCACCACCGGCTTAAACCAGGTATTGTACCCTTGTTCGGTTACCTCATCCCGGATCACGTCCAGGCACTTGTTCCATACCGATTTACAATCTTCGTGCATCTAGGCAGCTAACATTACTTTATTTAAAAGACCCTGACTTTAAAAGGGGACATCAAAGTTCAGGAAAATTTCAGAAACTAAAAAGCCCGAATCGATGTTCTGTTTACAAGATGTGAAAATAATAATTGCCGGCAACTTTTCACCGGAAATTTAGAATCATTCTGATTAATTTTTAATTTGCCGGTTGATAAAGGTCGCCATGCCTTACCTTTGGTATACCGGAAAACAACCTGCTATGTCTGACGAAAAACTATTCGCCAGTTTTGCCCCGCTCAGCCGCAAAGAATGGGAGGCCAAAGCCCTACAGGATTTGAAAGGTAAGGCCATCAGCGACCTGCACACTACCTGGCAGGACTTGACGATAGAGCCCTATTATGCCATTGAAGACCTGGATTCAACCCTGCAGACTCCTGTTGTAGTACGGCCGGCCAGGTGGCTTAATTATGTAAAAATTACCGTTGATAATGCCCGTGAGGCCAACGAGGCCGCCCATTATGAACTCATGCACGGAGCCACCGGCTTGCTGTTTGAGATACCGCAGGCAGTCGGGCTTGACACCCTGCTCGAAGGCATTGATGCCAGCCATTGCGCCCTGGCTTTTAAAGGCGCCATATCTGCGGACGACTATCTGGACTATGTGTCCGGCCAAACAGATCCGGCTCAACTTCAAGGCTTTATCGACCAGCCGGAGATGCAGGCCTTCCCCCAGGGGTCGCATTTTTATCCGGCAATGATCGGTAGTACGGCCGCCACCGACTGGCAGGAACTGCTCGACATCCTTCAGCAACTGCACCGGCAATTGCCGGCTGGCGATGACCAGGCAGCCGCCCGGGTGGCCGGCACGGCCTACAAGCTGCGTATGCCGGCCAATTATTTTATGGGTATGGCCAAAGTGCGCGCCCTGCGCCTGTTGCTGGTGCATTTTTACAGCGCCTACGGCTGGGCAAAAGAAACGTCAGATTTTCATATCCTGGCAGTAAGCCCACGCTGGCAGCACCCCGACCTGGCCCCGCACGAAAACATGCTCAAAGCCACTACGGCTGCCATGGCTGCCGTAATCGGGGGCTGCAATGCCCTGATGATAGAGCCCGGTGGGGATGACCCGCAGGAGCGGTTAGTGGCCCGCAACATCGCCCTGATTCTGGAGCACGAAGCACATCTGGATAAGGTGGCCGACCCGGCTGCCGGCTCGTATTTTATTGAAAACCTGACCGGCCAACTGGTGAACAAAGTATGGGAAGCCTTTTTGCAGCAACAGCATGAAACCACAGTTTAAGCCTATAGCACCCCATAAGCGGCCAGCCAGCCAGCACCCCGCTGCCGGCTGGCAGACGGCCGAAGGTATAGCCCTGCAGGCTTGCTACCGGCCGGCCGACCTGCCACAACCGGAGCTCCTGCACTACCAGGCCGGTCTGCCGCCCTTTTTGCGCGGCCCCTACTCTACCATGTACACCGGCCGCCCCTGGACTATCCGGCAATATGCCGGCTTTTCCACAGCCGAAGAGTCAAATGCTTTTTATCGCAGAAACCTGGCTGCCGGACAAAAAGGCCTATCGGTAGCTTTTGACCTGGCCACCCACCGCGGCTACGACTCCGACCACCCGCGGGTAGTAGGTGATGTAGGCAAAGCAGGCGTGGCCATCGATTCCATCCTGGATATGGAAATCCTCTTCGACCAGATACCACTCGACAAGATGTCGGTATCGATGACCATGAACGGAGCGGTGATTCCGATTATGGCCTTTTATATAGTAGCTGCCGAAGAAAGCGGGGTGAAACAGGAACAACTGAGCGGCACCATCCAAAACGACATCCTCAAAGAGTTTATGGTGCGCAACACCTATATCTATCCGCCTGAGCCCTCCATGCGTATTGTGGCCGATATCTTTGCCTATACGGCCCGCCACATGCCGCGCTTCAACTCCATTTCCATCAGCGGCTACCACATGCAGGAGGCCGGGGCTACAGCCGATCTGGAGCTGGCCTACACCCTGGCTGACGGCCTGGAGTATGTACGCACCGGCCTGGCAGCCGGCCTCAAGATTGATGAGTTTGCCCCGCGGTTGTCGTTCTTCTGGGGTATTGGCATGAACCACTTTATGGAAATTGCCAAGCTGCGGGCCGGCCGCCTGCTCTGGGCCGAGCTAATCAAGCCGTTCGGGCCGCAAAACCCCAAATCGATGGCGCTGCGCACGCATTCGCAAACCTCGGGCTGGAGCCTCACCGAGCAGGACCCTTATAATAATGTAGTGCGCACTTGCGTAGAGGCGCTGGCAGCTGCCCTCGGGCATACCCAATCGCTGCATACCAACGCCCTGGACGAGGCCATAGCCCTGCCTACCGACTACTCGGCCCGCATTGCGCGCAACACACAGAAATATCTGCAAAGCGAAACCGGCATTACGAGGGTTATCGACCCATGGGGCGGCTCGTGGTATGTAGAAACGCTAACCGCCCAACTGGCTGCCAAAGCCCGTAAGCATATAGAGGAAATAGAAAGCCTGGGCGGTATGACCCGTGCTATTGAAGCCGGCCTGCCCAAAAGGCGCATAGAAGAAGCAGCCGCCCGCAAGCAAGCGCGCATTGATTCCGGCCAGGATATTCTGGTAGGAGTCAACCGTTTTAATTCGGGCATCGAAACCGAAATAGAACTGCTGGAGGTAGATAATACGGCCGTGCGCGAAAAGCAACTGGCGCGCCTGCGGCAACTCAAGGCGCAGCGCGACACACAGGCAGTAGAAAAAGCACTGCAAGACCTAATGCAAGTGGCCGAGAGCGGCCGGGGCAACCTGCTGGCAGCAGCCATAGAAGCAGCCCGGGCACGGGCCACCCTGGGCGAGATCTCAATGGCCATGGAAAAAGTATTCGGCCGCTATCAGGCCAGCCAACAAACCATAACCGGAGTATATGCCAAAGAAATCAAGATGGACAAACAATACAAGCATGCCCTGGAACTATCCGACCGCTTTGCCGAAGCAGCCGGCCGCAGGCCGCGCATTATGATAGCCAAAATGGGCCAGGATGGTCACGATCGTGGCGCCAAAGTGGTGGCCAGTTCATTTGCCGACCTGGGTTTTGATGTAGATATCGGGCCGCTCTTTCAGACCCCGGCCGAGGTGGCCCGCCAGGCTGCCGAAAACGATGTGCATGTAATAGGCGCCTCCAGTCTGGCAGGCGGTCATAAAACACTGGTACCCGAGCTAATCAAACAGTTGCAGCAGATCGGCCGCCCCGATATCCTGGTGGTGGCCGGAGGCGTGATACCACCTGCCGATTATGATTTTCTGAAAAAAGAAGGCGTGGCAGCCATCTTCGGGCCGGGCACGCCCATTGCCCAATCGGCTATTGAGATATTAAATATCCTTTTAGCCGGAATTTAAAAGTATTGCCAACTCAATAGTTGCCGTTTTCGTTGATTTATTTGTAATTTTCGGTTTTAAAATGATTTTGAAACACACTATTATGAAAAAACCTCTCAGTCTTGTTTTCAGCCTGCTCATGCTGTGGTTGACAGCAGTCACCATCTCGCCTGTATGGGCTCAGAAGAAATACGACAAGATGGTTGCCAAAGTAAAAGACGCCTATGATGAGGGTGATTATATAATGGCCGCCAAATACAATACCAAACTCGAGAAAAAAGTAAAGAAAAAACTGGGTGAGGGGCATAAGTACATGGTTACTGCCAAAATGCTGGAAGCCCGTATAGCCCTGGCAAGCGGTATGTTGTTTGACTTTGAAAACAAACTTACCAAGGCCATTGAGTTGAGCAAGCGGGTAAACAGCGAAGTATCGGTAGAGCATGCCCTTATCCTGAACGAAGCAGCCGCTTTGATGCTGCAAAATGGCAATTCAAGGCAAGCAGCCGCTTATATAGCCAATACCAGAGAGATAATTGATAAAATTGATGATGAAGAACGCACGCGCGATGTCGTAGCTTATGTTAATTTGAATGCTGCCGACATTTTAACTACCCAGGGATTTTATGCCAAAGCCATTGATTTTATTTCAGAAAGTGAGTCGTTTTATGCGGGACGGGCCACCAGCAAAGTAACTCTGGTAGATGCCAAATCAGGCAAGCTCAAAACCGTTAAACTGTCAGCCAGGGAGGTGGCCCAACGGCTGGATGACTATGCCCGCCTGATGAACCTGAAAGCCAAAGCTTATAGCAAGATGGGCGACTTTTTAAAGGCAGATGAAACTTTCTTGCAAGCTGCCGACTGGATTGACAACAACCTGGGCAAAAGCAATATCCGCTATGTAGAAAACCTGCTGCTGCAAGGTAAAATGCTGGAAGAAAACGGGGCGTCCCCCAAAGTAACCCGTAAAATTTATGAAGACGCCCTCGCCCAGCTAAAAAAGAAACACCTCGAATCGCATTATCTGGCGCTGGAAATCTACGAAGCCCTGCTGAATAGCTATCTGCGCAACCAGGAGCTGGCTAAATTCAAAAACCTGGCTTCGGAATACGAGCGGGTAATCAAGAAATATTTCAAGAAACAAAGTATTGTTTATCTCCGCCTTGATGCCCTGAAGTTTCGTTACCAACTGGCTGGCGATCGCAATCTGAAAGTAGAAAGCAAGGTAAAGCAACTGCTGGCCAACACGCAAACAATGCCGGAATATCATGCTACGCGCATTAAACTCATGGAGTTTGGCTATAAAGCAGCGCTGGACAACCGCCAATATGATATCGCCCGCCAGTATCTGGAGCAAATTCTCGAGCAGAAAAAAGAGTTGTATGGCGAGGAGTCACCCGAGTATCACCTCACCAAAACCGAAGTGGCCAACTATTATGTCGATTATACCGACAAACTGCAGGAAGCCGGTGAGATATATGTGAACAGCTTTGAAAAAATCGTTAAGCCGCAAATCACCCCGGGGCATGTTAGTTACGTGCGTACCCTCAACCACCTGGCCAAATACTATGAAATAACCGACCAGTTGGATAAGGCCACCGCCATGCTGGATGAAGCTCTGAAAGCCACACGTGTCAAGTACGATGACCAGGACATCAATTATGCCATTGAACTACAAAAAATAGCAGCCCTGAAAATAAAAATAGGTGATTATAAAGGGGCTGAAGAAAATATTGAAACAGCCATTGATTTACTCCATAAAGAACGTAGAGATCGCTACAACGCCATTTATTATGTAATGTCACTGGAAACCAAAGCCAAGCTACTGGCCCTGCAAGGCTCCTATACCGAAGCGCGCAACCTGCTTATCAAATCACAAAAGTTTTTGTTTCGGGCCGAAGACCTGACCCAGTATGATGAACTAGCCTCGGAGATCGAACTGGCTGACATTAAAATAAAGCTAGGACGCAAGATATCCGAAACCGAAGCCATGCTGCAAGATGTACTGGCAGCCTATCAGCAACTGTTCGGCAACGATTCCTACCACCTGATAGAGCCTTTGCTACGCTATGGCGACCTGCGACTGTTTACCGGTGACTATGCCGAAGCCGAAAAAATAGCCCGCAGGGCCCAAAAGATAGCCACCGAACGGCTGGGCGAACATTCCTCAAAAGTAGCCCTGAGCGATATCTTGCTGGCGCGTATTTATACCGCCCTGGGTGACTACGAAAAAGGCAAGCAAAACATTCAGGACGCCCTGCAAATTCAGGAGGCCGTTTATGGGCACGATCATATTATGGTAGCCCGGTCATTATCCGAATTGGGGCTGGTGATGTTTTACAACGAAGACGACCCGGCAGAAACCGAAAAAGTGTACAATGATGCCAAAAACATTATTGCGCAGAAACTTGGCAACCGTACCCCTTTGTATGCCGAATTGATGAAAAACCTATCCTTGTTGTACATTCAACAAAACCGCTTCAACGAAGCTTTTACCTCGCTGTCGATAGCCAAAAATATTTGGGAAGAACGCCTGTCGGGACGGGGCAATGTGAGCCTGGCAGGCATTTACGGACTAACCGGTGACTTATATTACCAGCAAAAAGACTATGAGAAAGCGGCCGATAATTATCTGAAGGCGCAAAACATGTACAATTATTTCTTCAACCCCGATCACCCCGAGTATGTACGGGTGCTTTCCAAACTAAGTAAAGTATATTACATGCAGGGTGACAGGCGCAAGGCCAAAAAGTCTATAGAAAAGGTAATCGAAAAATACGATCAATTTATCAAAAACTACCTGCCGGCCCTGAGCGAACGTGAAAAGGCCAAGTTTTGGAATACCATAAAAGGCGACTATGAATTTTATGTATCGGTAGCCATGGTTTTTCGTGAAGAAGACCCACGCATGATCGAACAAGTGTTCAACAATGCCCTGCTTACCAAGGCCATTTTGCTCAGCTCATCTATCAAAATCCGCCAGCGCATTATGAATGGCGATGACGAAGAGTTGAAGAAACTCTACAACGAGTGGCTGGAGAAAAAAGAGTTGCTGACCACCGCCCTGGCCATGAGCACGGAGCAGCTCATTGAAAACGAGATAGACCCGATAGTGATTCAGGAAGAAGTGGAACTGCTGGAAAAAGAACTGAGTGAGCGCTCCGAGCTGATCAAAGAATCGAACGAGCAGCGCAAAGTAGAATGGCAGGATGTGCAAAGCGTGCTCAAACCCGGAGAAGTGGCTATTGAGTTTATTCGCTATCGCTACTTCGACCATGTCTTTACCGACTCGGTGATTTATGCCGGCCTATATTTGAAACCTGCCAAAGAGCAAAACAAACCTGGAGTTTTTACCTTGAACAACGGACATGATCTGGAAACCAAATATTTCAAGGCCTACAAAAACTCCATTATTTTCCGTATTCGCGACCGCTTTTCTTACAAACAATTCTGGCAACCAATTGCCAGCGCCATAGGCCAGGTAAATACCATATACCTGTCGCCAGATGGGGTATTCAACCAGATTAACCTGGAGGCCATACCCATTGATAATGAAAAATATGTGATAGATGTGGCTAACATCATCGTAGTGAGCAACACCAAGGACATCTATCTGCATAGCCTGAAGCAACAGCAAAAGCAAGAAAAGATTGCCGCCTCCATGTTTGGCAACCCGATATATTACCTTGAATCGGAAGCCCCCAAACGCAAACGTATCTCACAGTTGGTCGGCACCGAGGAGGAGATCAAAGCACTGAAAGAACTGCTGGCAGCCAAGGGCTGGGAGATCGACACCAAACTGGAAGTAACGGCTACCGAGCAGGCGGTCAAGACCGTTGACAGCCCCGACATCCTGCACATTGCCACACATGGCTTCTTCACCCCCGCTGAAGAGATTAAGCAGGATGCCCTGCAAGACCAGTTGGAAACCAAGCTGGCGGCTAACCCGCTCTTGCGTACGGGTCTGTTGTTTGCCGGTGCCGGTGACCTGCTCAATAAAACGCAGTTTAATTACAACATGGAAGACGGCATTCTTACCGCTTACGAAGCCATGAGCATGAACCTGGACAAAACGGAGCTGGTGGTACTCAGCGCCTGCGAAACCGGCCTGGGCGACCTGAGTATTGGTGAAGGCGTATATGGTCTGCAGCGTGCTTTTATGGTGGCTGGCGCCAAAACGCTCATCATGAGTATGTTTAAGGTAGATGACAGGGCTACACAAAAGCTCATGATCAACTTTTACAAGAAATGGCTGGAAACCGGCAAAAAACGGGAATCGTTTGTAGCCGCCAAGAAAGAACTGCGCCAGGAATTCAAAGACCCTATTTTCTGGGGTGCCTTTATTATGATAGGTTTGGAATAACGGGTAGTCAGGTGGCTTCGAGAACCTCAGCCACCTGACTTTCTGCCCTTTACGGTATGAGACAGCCTCCCACCAAATAGTGATGAAGTTAAGGGCTAAAGCCCATTATTTTTTGTATCACCGGTTGCCCTACCCTGAAGGACAGGGCGATAGAGTTTGCTACCGGATTTCCGCCAAACCCCGATAGAATGACGCAATCCCAACGCGACCATGCCAATCACTCCGCCCTTTAGGGCGGGGTGATGCAAAAATCAA
>WFNR01000161.1 GCA_015488485.1 Cyclobacteriaceae bacterium
ACTTAACAAAAGTTACACCAAACCAATTAGCACTGATTGCCAATAAATTAAACAATCGTCCAAGAAAAAAACTTGACTTTAGATCTCCCTTACAGGTTTTTATGAATAATTTTAACCCATAACTTTCGCACTTGGGGGTTGAATCTACCACACTATCAAAATGAAAAAGATAATAATGAGTTTATTACTTTCGACATTGGTTGCCGTTTCTGTACAAGCCCAAACCACCTGGGTGGTTGACCCGGTACATTCAAAAGTTAATTTTTCCATCGAGCACCTAGTTATTTCCGAAGTAGATGGCACTTTTAAACAGTTCACCGGAAAAATGGTAACTGGCAAGGAAGATTTTACCGATGCCAAAATCGATTTTGAGGTTGAGGTAAGCAGTATTAGCACAGATAATGACCAACGTGACGGTCACTTGAAATCGGAAGACTTTTTCTATGCAGAAAAATACCCTAAAATCACTTTTAAAAGTACTGCCTTCGAAAAAACCGGTGGCAACAATTATGTGCTCAGAGGTAATCTGACCATGCGTGGGGTAACCAGGCCGGTAACCCTGACGGTAAAATACGGTGGCCAGGTGGTTGACGGTTATGGCAACACCCGGGCCGGCTTTAAAGTAACCGGAACACTAAATCGGATGGACTACGGTATTGCCTGGAACGATAAAACCGAACATGGCAGCCTGATGGTTGGCGAAGATGCTGAACTGAAAATAAATCTGGAATTGATAAAGCAATAACCGGAGCCTGTCTGTACTTTGGGCAATAGCAAAATGTTATAACTAATACCGTCATCCATAATTGCCTGCCTAACCGGCTGCAGAATCCCCCCCCCTTATGGACAGTTGTCTGTTTGGGGGATTCTTTATTTTACCTCAACTGGTTACCGTTGCCGGCAAAAGAGAGGTTCATCTTACTGCCAATTATCACAATTCGGGATAAGAAACCGTCATTTCTACTTATTTTAGCCCCCTAATGCCTAAATTATGACCCGCGAAGAAGCCTATCAAATCCTGACTTCCATGACCAAAGGTGACAGCCTGTTGCGTCATGCCCGTAGCGTAGAACTGGTAATGGCGGCCTATGCCGAGAAATTTGGCGAAGACCCGGAGGAATGGGCCATAGCCGGCCTGTTGCACGATGCTGACTATGAGGCCTGGCCGGATGAGCACCCTAACCGTATTGTAAAACTGCTGCGCGATAAAGGTGAAGAAAAAATAGCGCATGCCATTTCTGCGCACTATACCAAATGGAACGTGCCCTACGAAACCACCCTTGACAAGGCACTGCTGGCCTGTGATGAACTCACCGGCTTTATTATAGCCTGCTGCCATGTACGTCCGGAAGGCATTGCTACCTTAACGCCCAAATCGGTGAAGAAAAAACTAAAAAGTGCCTCTTTTGCCGCCAAGGTCGATCGTAATGAAATTAACACCGGGGCCGAACTGCTGGGGGTGGACATGACCGAGCATATACAGTTTATTATTGATGTACTCAAAAATCACCGTGAAGAGTTGGGGATATAAGACTGAGATAGGAGGACTGAAAACAGAAGGCTGAAGTCTGAGGTCGGAAGACGGACGGTTCTCAAACCGGCTATCATCAAGCCTAACCGTAGAGGGTGCAAAAGCGGAAATGCGGTTTATATGTTGGCTCGTAGCTGATAGCGGGTAGCTAGGGCCTCCCCTTTAGGGGCTTGAGGGGGCGTGGGGGTGCGGATGGCTGAGTACTGAAAACTCTCAAATCTTCGACTCCATCCAATAGAAGGTGTTAGGGGGCTAAAGCCCCAAATTTATTGATTTAATGCATCACTCCGCCCTGAAGGGCGGAGTGACCGGTAAGACAATCATCCTAATCCATTGCCATGCCCTTCAGGGCATTGACACAAATAATAGCTAAAAGAAAAATGGGCTTTAGCCCTTAAGTTCATCACTATTTGGGCTCGGGAACTGTAGAACACAGCGGAGGCCTATCGTACCCCCCTGTGCCGATCCCCTCGGAAGTACTGCCATTCTAAGCCACTCGCATATGGGCTTGCCGGTCCGGCTTTTCATCAGCACGTACCTGTATGCTGCGCCCATCTACCTCCAAACCCTGAAAATATTGCGGCAAGTCACGGCTCCACTTTTGCTCCACTTCAAATAAGCTGAAGTTTTTATTGACCGTTACTTTACCAAAACGCTTGCGTTTGATCCGGCTCACATCCGACAGAAAATGCAGCAGGTCGCTCTTGGTGAGGCCATCCATGCTACCGATGTTTATGTAAAAGCGTCTGATGCTTCCCGGCTTTTCAATTACTGCTTTGCTAGCATCTTTATTGTTTCTTTTCTTTTCGAAACCTGAACTTGAGTTAAGTTTATTTAATTCGCTTGAAATCAGCTTTTTAAGTAATTCTTCTTTACTCAGGTCAGTAAATTTATCCGCCACCTTGGCCAGGGTTTCTGCCGCCTGTGCATGCTCGGTTGTTTTACTCAGGTTTTCTGCCCAGCGGGTTATTTTAATATCGGCCAGCTCGTGGGCGCCCGGTACAAACACCTCCTCAAAACTTATCTTATTCTTGCGCTCAAGCTCCGTAATTTTGCGTCTTTCACGCGGATTGATAAAGGCCAACGACACCCCCTTATTACCGGCCCGGCCGGTACGGCCGCTGCGGTGGGTATAGCTTTCCAACTGATCGGGCAGGGTATGGTGCAATACATGCGTCAGGTTGCTCACATCAATACCTCTTGCTGCCACATCGGTGGCTATGAGCAGTTGCATGCTGCGCGCCTTAAAACGCTTCATAACCGCCTCGCGCTGGGCTTGCGAAAGCTCACCATGCAGGGCTTCCACCCCGTGGCCCTGCTGAGCCAGTTTCAGGGCAATATCTTTGGTTTCGCGCCTGGTACGGCAAAACATCACCCCGCGCATATCAGTGTGCAGGTCAAGCAGTCTTTGCAGAGCCAGTAGCTTCTCGGCAGCGCTGGTCACGATATATTGGTGACTGATATCCACATTGCTTTTTTGATGGGTATTTACCGCCACCTCGCGAGGTTCGCGCATATATTTATGCACTATCTTACGAATGCCGGCAGGCATGGTAGCCGAAAATAGCCAGGTAACCCGGTCGGCCGGTGTATGTGCCAGTATTTTATCAATGTCTTCTTTAAAGCCCATGTTCAACATCTCATCGGCCTCGTCCAGCACTACATAGCGCACATGTTGCAGGCGGATGGCCTGGCGCTTAATCAGGTCGAGCAAACGGCCGGGGGTTGCCACTACTATCTGTACCGGTTTGCGCAAGGCTTTTATTTGGTTGCTTATGGCAGCACCGCCATATACTACTTCAATATTGACCGTTTTACCGGCAAAACTACGCAACTGCGTGGCAGTTTGCTGTGCCAGTTCGCGTGTGGGCGCCATAATAAGCGCTTGTACACCTGTTGTTTGTGTGTCCAGCAGCTCCAGCAAGGGCAGACCGAAAGCGGCCGTTTTACCGGTACCGGTTTGCGCCAGCCCTATCAGGTCAACCGGATTTTCACCGAGCAATACGGGTATGGCTTGTTGTTGGATGGGGGTAGGCTGGGTAAACCCCAGCGTATCGAGAATACCGGCCGTACGGGCCGAAATTCCCAGTTTTTGAAATTCGTTCAAGAAATTAGGATTAAATGAACGGCAAAGGTACGTTTATTATTTGGCAATCGGGCAATTTATACTTTAAACTTACCCTCCTGGCCTACACGGGCAGCCGTACGGTAACGTGTGTACCCTGGCCTAGCACAGACGATAGTGTAATTTCTCCTCCCAGCTTTTCTACCGTTTCCTTAACAATGTACAAACCCAGGCCGGAGCCTTTTGATTGCTCAGACGCCCGGAAAAACATATCAAACACCTTATCTACATATTCTTCATGTATGCCCATGCCATTGTCAAGGATTTCGATCCGGCAATCGCCCGACTCTTGTTTAGCTACCACTTTCACATAGCGTTCGGACTTATTGGCGTCATAGTATTTTATGGCGTTGTTTATCAGATTATTAAAGATTACCCGCAATCGAGCGGGGTCACTATGAATCACAATATCTTTATCTATATCTATTTCCACCTTAATATGATTTTGTTCCGCCAAAAAGGCTATCGAATCTTTTATTTTATTGACAAAATCCAGTAGCCTGATGGCAATATTTTCTACCGGCAAGCGCGTGTTGCGTGAGTAATCGGTAACCTCGCGTATAAATGCCTCCATATCATCAATTCGTTGCCGGATCATCTCAAAATACTGCGGATACTCTGCCGGATCATTTGTCAACTTAAGTACTTCCAGCAGACCGGCAATAGTGGTAAGCGGGGCTCGCATATCATGCGAAGCGCTGTACACAAAACGATCGAGTTCTTCGTTGGCTTTCTGCAATTCCAGGTTCTTCCTTTGCAGGGCTTCTTCAGCTTTTTTGCGCTTATCGATATTGATAATCGAACCCACTGTTTTAGTAGCTTTGCCATTCTCACTTTTTATAACCCCGGTAAAATAAAACCACCTGTACTGCCCGTCTTTGCACAGGATGCGGGCCTCATTTTTAAACTGTGTAAGTGTTGCCAGGGCTTTCATCATACGATTACGGGTTTTCTCCAGATCGTCAGGATGAATCAACGACTGAAAAAAGGACATGCGGAGCTCTACTTCATCGCGGCCATAACCCAGCAACTCCAGAAGCTTTTCGCTCAGATAATACCGACTTTGCACCAAGTCCCATTCAAAAAGTCCGGCTTCAGTACCTTGCAGAGCCAGGGCATATTGCTCACGGCTTTTCTCCAATTCATCGGCCAGTTTTTGCAACTCACGCTGCTTTTCCAACAGACTCTTTTCCGACTCTTTATTACGATAAATAAGAAAAAGCAACACCACCACACTGGATAACATGCCGATAGTCAGGTTGATAAAAAAGTTTATTTTGCGGTACTTGACTGTCATGATTGTTGTATCCAACAACTCCATATTCATAAAAAAAGCCAGATATGCCAATACCAGACTTAACCCCACGAAGAAAAGCCCGAGGTTCATATTTTTATGATAAAAAAGCACCAGGGAGGCGGCAGCAACCGTAACAAAAAAAATAAAAGCACCATGATCGGGATTGCCGCTTTGCGAGGTAAAAAAGACCAGAATGTTACCAAATGTTAGTAGAAGAATAGAAGCTGCTGTAAACCGGTGGGTTCGATTCAAATAGAGTATTATTAAGGAAACAGCGATCCCTACAAGGTACCAGGGCACAAAAAAGTAAATTTTATTGATCAGCGGATCTACGAGCAGGTATATGATACAAATTACCATTACCATCAGAGCCAACTGACCACGCAAGATAGCTTGCTTATACTCAATCCGCGATTCTATGTAGCGGTCACCTATCAAAAATCTTTTTAATGATGTACGATTACTCACATCCCAAAAGAAAACAAAATCTGTTATTCCCCTGTCTTATTAGTCAAATTTGTTGCATAAATGGAGTATGTTTTGTAATTTGGATATAAATAGTGAATGATTTGCTTGATAAAGTAAAATCAATTCTGGCTAACAGACAAAATGGTTCGCGGGCCTTAGTCGAGGATATCCTGGAGGCTATCATGGCTGCCAATCCATCAAAGGCCGAGTTGCAAGCACTGGTAGGCGAGCTCAAAAAAAGTGAGCCGGCCATGGTGGCGCTGCATCATTTGGCACGCGTGCTGAATAGGGCTGTACGTGTGGTAGATGGTCGTACGTTTGTGCACCACTACCGTCTTCGCTGGCAACATGCCGACCGGCAGATTGCCCGGCATCTGTTACCTCTCCTCCCTACCTCCCCTTCACACCTTACTTTCCTTACTCATAGCCATTCACGTACGGTTATCAATGTCCTGGTTGAACTTCAGCAGGAAGGCAGAGTTAACCAGGTTATTCAGACCAGCAGCGAACCAGGTGGCGAGGGCGCCCTGCAAGCCCGGGAACTAAGCAAAGCCGGCCTTAGTGTAATGCTGATAGCTGATGCAGATATAGCCGGCCACTTGGCGAAAGTAAATGCCTGTTTGCTGGGAGCTGACCAATGGAGTGCCGAGGCCTTTCTCAACAAAACCGGCTCCGCTCGCATAGTTGAGCTAGCCGGCACCCAGCATGTACCTGTATTTGTACTGGCTGACACGCGCAAGCAAATGACCACCCTGCAAACCAAAGGCATCAACCGCAACTTATTCGAAAAAGTAAAAAAAGCGCCCCATGTGCGCTATATCAATGAAAAAGGAGTAATTTAACCCACTTTATTCATGATAGATTTATAAGGAGTGAATATATGACCTTTTTAATGGCCGATTATCAGAGATTTATAATAGGGTTAACACTTCCTATCATAGGAGCCATGTAACATCATCAAGCCTTGGTCGTCTTTACAATGAACTATGAGTCTGGAAGCTTTTAAAAACCGGGTGCTGCCATCGCGCGATAAAATGTACCGCTTTGCGTTGCGCCTGCTCAAAAACGAGGAAGAGGCTGAAGATGTGGTACAGGAAGCGCTGTTGCGTGCCTGGCAAAACATAGAGAAGCTCCTGACTTATGATAGCATGGAAGCCTGGTGTATGCGGGTAGTGCGCAATTTGGCCTACGACCGGCTAAAATCGAAAAACTACCGGCAGGACCCACTAGACGACAGCCTTTATAATATGGAATCGGCCCAGCCCGGCCCGGCCCAGGTTACCGAAAGCAATGAAATGATGCAAAATATACATCAATATATAGAGCAACTACCCGACAAGCAGAAGCAGGTGATGATACTGCGCGATATTGAAGGGTTCTCGTACAACGAGATAGCCGAAATACTCGGCATGCAAATGAGCAGCGTCAAGGTGAATTTATTCCGGGCGCGGCAGGCAGTAAGAGAAAAATTATTAAAACTAAGCACCTATGGACTCGAACAAAGCTAAACAACTGCTGGAGCGCTACTGGGCTGGCGAGACCACCCTGCAAGAGGAGCAACAACTGCGGCACTATTTTGCCGGTCGTCAGGTGCCGGCCGAGCTGGCTCGTGAAGCCGCCTTGTTTGGCTACTTTGCCAAACAGCAGCAGCCCACCCTGTCTCCGGCATTCGACCAAAAAGTGCTGCAAAGCCTGCAAGAAGCGCCACAGGCTCGTCAACGCAACATAGCTGATACAGGCGACATAGCCTGGTTCTGGCGCCTGGCCGCCAGCCTGGTACTCATAGCCGGTGCTGCTTATTTGCTTAGCCGAATAGATACTACAGTAGAACCGGCCGGCCCTGTTGAGTATGTCGATACCTATCAGGATCCTGAAAAGGCTTTCCGGGAAACCAAGAAAGCCTTACTGCTTATTTCCAACCAGATGAGTGTGGGTCATCAGCAGGTGCATAAAATAACGCTGATTAATGAAGCGGAAAAGAAAATTAAAAAACAACTAAAAAAATGAAAACAATAATTGCAGCAGCCATGCTTTTGCTCAGCAGTAGTTGGGCGCTGGCGCAAAACGATGCCATCAGCAAGTTTTTTGATAAATATGCTGAAGATGAAAGTTTTACGCAGGTTACAGTTACAGCCAAGATGTTCAGCCTGTTTGCCGACCTCGACCTGGAAAATGAAGAGGACAGGGAACTGGCCGATGCCGTATCGCGGGTAAAAGGCCTACGGGTACTAAGCAAGGACAACATCAGCCAGGATGAGGCCAGGGCGCTCTACAAGGAAGCGCTGTCGAAGGTGCCTTTGAAGGAATACGAAGAGCTGATGAGTGTGCGTGATAATGAAACCAACATGAAGTTTCTCATAAAAGAGAAAGATGGTATTATCAACGAATTGTTTATGGTCATGCATGGTAATGATGAGTTCGTACTCCTAAGTTTGATAGGTGACATAGACCTCAAAGAAATATCCAGACTTTCCAAAACCATTCAGGTGCATGGTTTTGAGCATCTGGAAAAAGTAGAAGAAAACGAAACTGAGAAAAATTAAAAACAAATCCAATAACAACAAAACCCCAGAAACCATGAAAAAGTACATGATGATTGCTATGGTGGCCTTATGGCCCGCTTTCAGCCAGGCACAAACCAAAACACTTGATAAGTTCAAGGAAAAATATGCCGGCATGAAAGAAGTAACCAAGGTAGATATCAGCGGGGCCGTCTTTGATATGCTGGCCCAGATTGCCGAGAACGAAGAGAACGACCCCGATGCCGAAGCCTTTAGCCGTATTAGCAAGGGCCTCAGGAAAATGGAAGTGCTGGTGGTACCTTATGCGCGCACCGGTCTGTCGGATGAAGAGGTAAAAGACCTGTTTGCCAGTCTTGACAAGGAAAAATATGAAACCTACGTGTCGGTGCGTGACGGTAAGGAAAAAGTAGATGTGTTGGCTCGTGAAGATGATGGCAGCATTGGCGATATCCTGATTCTGGTAAACGGAGATGAAGAATTTGTTATGCTTATACTGCAAGGCGACATCGCCTATGATGACCTCTCCTACCTGGCCCGCAAGCACAGCAATTTCCATTAATAAGAAGATAATCTTTTAATCGGCAAGAGCGTAACCATGTTGCGTTCTTGCTTATTTTAAGCATACACTTGATGAATCTTAAAATAACAGCCACCTTTCTACTGCTTATTGCGGCCGGCACTTTACGGGCGCAGAGCAAAGTGATGCAAGCACTGCACGAGCGCCACCCGGATGCAGCCGTGCTGATGCTGTATCACAGCACGCTGAACATGCTCAATATAAACGATGATGAAGACTATGCCCGCCTGGTGTATGATATCGACCGCATCAAAATACTAACCATTAGCGATGCCATCGGGTCTTTCAGAGAGGAGGAACTGCCCTGGCTGCGCCAACAACTGGCAGCACATGGCTTTGAAGAGCTTCTAAGTGTACGCAACAGCGAGTTGGATATGGCTGCTTATGTAAAGCAAAAGGCAAACAAGGAAATACGTGGCTTTTTTGTGATCCTTTATCAACCGGAGGCTGTGCTGCTGATAGATGTAATCGGTAAGGTGCCGGCTGCCGACATCAGCAAACTGGTCAAAACCATCAACAATATACCTCAGATACCTTGGAAGTAATATTAGAAACCAAAAACCTGTCGAAACACTATGGCCGCATCAAGGCGGTAGATAACCTTGATCTGCAAATTGGCAAAGGGATGGTATTCGGTCTGCTGGGCCCCAACGGCAGTGGTAAGACCACTACCCTCGGTATGGTGCTGGATGTAATCAACAAGACTGCCGGCCAATACTATTGGTTTGGCGAGCACCCTACCAAAGAGCACCGTAAGCGCATAGGCGCCATCCTGGAGACCCCGGTTTTTTACCCCTACCTGAGCGGAGCCCGTAACCTCGAGCTGGTGTGCGATATCAAAGGCGTGCCGTACAGCCGCATTGCCGAAGTAATTGACCAGGTAGGCCTCACGGGCCGGGAAAACGATAAGTTTAAGACCTACTCATTGGGCATGAAACAGCGCCTGTCCATTGCCTCTGCCCTGCTTAGCGACCCCGAGGTGATGATATTGGACGAACCCACTAATGGTCTCGACCCGCAGGGCATAGCTGCCATCCGCGACCTGATAAGCCAGATTGCCGCCACCGACAAGACCATACTACTGGCCAGCCACCTGCTGGATGAGGTGCAAAAGGTATGTTCTCATTTTGCCGTATTGAAAAACGGCCGCCTGATACACAGCGGACCGGTTGCTGAAGTGGGGCAAGGCCAGGTGCAGGTAGAGGTAATGGCCAACCAAGACTTGCAGGAACTGCTGACCGCTCTGGAATGGGTAACCGCCCTGCGCAAAGAGGGCAACAAGTATGTGGCTACCCTGCAGGATGGCCACACAGCTGCCGACCTGAACGCCTACCTGTATGAAAAGGGCGTGGTAGCACATCATCTGGTTATGGTGGTAAAATCCCTTGAAAAGCAATTTTTGGAAATCCTGAATCAATCAAAGTGATGAAGTTAGCCAAACTGGAATACAAAAAACTTAAACATTACCGCACCTTCTGGGTGCTCACCTTGCTCTATTTCGTCACCCTGGGCGCCACAACCGCCAGTGGCATGGAGTTTTTGAAATGGCTGGCTTCCAAGGGCGCTAATTTTGGCGACAAGGTGGATATCCTGCGCATCCCGCTCTATTATTTTCCCGATATCTGGCAAAATCTAACTTACGTAAGCCAGTACTTCCAGTTAATTCTGGCTATTGTGGTAATCATCTCAGTCACCAACGAATTCAGTTTTAAAACCATTCGCCAAAACATTATTGACGGTCTTGACCGCAAGGACTTCCTGGCTTCCAAGCTGGCCCTCACCCTGGGGTTGTCACTGGCGGCCACGCTGTTCGTTTTTCTCATCGGCCTGATTACCGGTAGCATCTATTCCCCGGCAAGTGAGATGCGCTTTATGTTTAGTGAAATTGAATTTATTCCCGGATTTTGGCTGGCTACTTTTACCTATCTGAATATGGTGTTGTTGCTGGCTGTATTGGTAAAACGAGCCGGCCTTACCATCGGTCTGGTACTCATCCTGCCTACACTGGAATACATCCTGGCTGCTCTGCTGCCGGATGCTGCCGATCCGCTAATCCCATACTTGCCCGTACATGCTATCAATGCCATTATCAAAGTGCCATTCCAGCGTTATATTTTTATGGAGATCCAGGATTATATCGATTGGCTGGAAGCGCTGGTAGCCCTCTTGTACAATGGCCTGTATATTGCCCTGGCCTATTGGGCCTTGCGTAAGCGAGATTTTAGCTAGTGGCGGTTAGCACTACACCGGTTCGGCTTCACCGTTGAAATAATTTTCGTTAATTTCGTAACCCCAGACGATAGTTTTGGGTTTCATATCTTAACAATCGAAGTCTAACCATTTAAACCATCAAACATTATGAAAAAAATTACCCTCTCTATGCTGCTGCTACTGGGCGCTTTTAGCCTTACCCAGGCGCAAATCACCATGCCGGCAGCCAGCCCGGCCGGTAAGGTATATACCAAATTCGGCCTTACCGATGTGGAAATCAGTTATTTCAGGCCGAAGATGAAAGGCCGTAAGATATTTGGCGAAGGCAGCGACTACCTGGTACCTTATGGCAAGCTCTGGCGTACCGGTGCCAACTCAGGCACTATCCTCACCATCGACAAAGACCTGACTGTTGGCGGCCAGCCTTTACCGGCTGGTGAGTATATGATTCTGACCATACCTGGCGCTGATGAGTGGACGGTGATATTTTACAAAGACAAAAGCATAGGCGGCAACATGGCTGCCTACAAGCAGGAAAATGACCAGTTGCGTGTTTCGGTAAAGCCCGGCAAACTGACCGAGCCGGTAGAGGTGCTCACTTTCAATATTGCCGACATCAGCGCTGACAACACCAAGGCGGCCATCGAGCTGGCCTGGGAGCAAACCTCGGTAAAAGTGCCGATAGAAACCAATTTTGATGACGAAATAATGGCGCAGATCGAAAAATACACTAAGGTAGATCCGCGCAACTATGTGGCAGCCGCTAATTATTACTTCCAAACCGGCCGCGACCTCGACCAGGCCATCAAATGGATGGATATGTACCTGGCTGAGAACCCCAATGCTTTCTGGAATATTCACTTGAAAGCGCAGATGCTGGCCAAAAAAGGCGACAAGGCCTCTGTCAAAGAAGCCATCAAAACCGCAGAACTGTCGCTGGAAAAAGCCAAAGCGGCCGACAGCGATTTCGGTTATATCAAGCGCAACGAAGATTTAATTGCCGAACTTAAAACCAAACTATAATGAAAAAGATTCTCATATTACTCGCTCTGCTGACAGCCGGCACGGCCATCGAAGGATTGGCGCAAAAAGTATTGCCCAGCCCCAAATGCGTGCTTACCCAAACGGTAGGCCTTACGGATATCACCATCACCTATTACCGGCCAGGCCTCAAAGGCCGTAAACTGGAGCAATTGGCCAAACCGGGTAAGGTGTGGCGCACCGGTGCCAACAACGCCACCGAGTTTAAGGTCAGCAACCCGATTACCATTGGCGGTAAGGAACTGCCGGCCGGTACTTACAGCCTGTACTCCATACCGGGCGATGACGAATGGACACTTATCATCAACAAAAAGCTGAGCTGGGGCACCCAGTACGATGAAAAGCAGGATGTAATGCGCTTTCCGGCCAAAGCCACCAGGTGGGATGAAAAGGTGGAGACCTTTACCATCAATATCAGCGACATAGACAAGAATGGCAAGGACGCCAATCTGGAACTGCGCTGGGGCAATGTATCGGTAAAAGCGCCCTTTACTGTAAGTAAGTAAGACTACTGCATATGCAGCAAGGAAGCCCTGATTATCAGGGCTTTTTTTGTTTGAGTAAACTGTTATCTCGTAGCCTGCCCTGTTGCAAGTAGGCTCTTAATTGATAGCTGTTGGCAAGCTGGTCTCCCCTTCAGGGGGACACGGGGTAACGGAGGTCGAAGGACAGATGACGAAGGACAGAGGACAGAAGACCGAAGACGGAAGTCAGATGACGGAAGTCTGACAAATCTCAATTCTGCAATCATCCATCTGCCATCTTTAATCTTCCTGAGTTTGACACGCTCATTTTGAAAAAGTGCCCATACGTTGCGTATGAGGCGATTTTAAGGTGATTTCGTGAAATTTGTATATCGAAAAATTGGTAATATCCCCTTTTGTGTGTATGGCCGATTTTCATTGTTATCAAAATTATACAATTTCTGCATAATCCTGGTCAGTAGTGTTTTCCACATTTCAACACCCCTGACAAACCCCTCGGTTGGGGTTTGTTTTATTATGGTGTTGGAATGTG